>NZ_JAPTFQ010000083.1:0-20566 GCF_030985535.1 Stenotrophomonas sp. Sm2128 | reverse complement strand
TGGTGCGCCCGGAGAGATTCGAACTCCCGACCGCCTGGTTCGTAGCCAGGTACTCTATCCAACTGAGCTACGGGCGCGCGGTACACAATCAAATTTTACTGCATTTCCAGCGGCGGATGCCGGAAACCTGTCGAGTGGTGCGCCCGGAGAGATTCGAACTCCCGACCGCCTGGTTCGTAGCCAGGTACTCTATCCAACTGAGCTACGGGCGCGCGGTACACAATCAAATTTTACTGCATTTCCAGCGGCGGATGCCGGAAACCTGTCGAGTGGTGCGCCCGGAGAGATTCGAACTCCCGACCGCCTGGTTCGTAGCCAGGTACTCTATCCAACTGAGCTACGGGCGCCCTGCGACAGGAGCGGAATTATGCGGATGTCGGCGCGTACCGTCAACAGTTTTGTGAAAATTTTCATCCAACTGAATGAAAAAGCTGTCAGCCACGGCATCAGGGGCCTTCAGCCACGCGAAATGATCGGCGCGCGTGCCCAGTTCCTGCGCGGACAGCACGCGCAGCTGCGCGTCCACATTCGGCAGCTTCGCCAGCAGCGTCTGCATCGATC
Source organism: Stenotrophomonas sp. Sm2128 (assembly GCF_030985535.1). Lineage (NCBI taxonomy): Bacteria > Pseudomonadati > Pseudomonadota > Gammaproteobacteria > Lysobacterales > Lysobacteraceae > Stenotrophomonas > Stenotrophomonas sp. Sm2128. Next base: position 20,005 of record NZ_JAPTFQ010000083.1, on the reverse strand, counting down.
CGGTGGGGGCCAACCAGTCGTGCTCCATCAGCACCGCCTGTGCGCTGCCATGCACACGCGCCATCTGCGCATCGAGGTCTTCGTCCATGCCGACGGCGGCGTAATGGTTGTTCAGGCCGACGCGCGCCCAGTCGGCGATCAGCCCGCGCGCTTCGGTGCCACCGAAGCCGAGGCGACGGCCATGCAGCACGCCTTGGTGCTGTGCGATCCACGGCAGGAAGCGGTAGACCAGCGGCAGCAGCCAGCCACGCGGTGGTGGGAATCCGCGCCAGAACGGTGAGCCGCTGGCGGCCAGCCACAGCCGGTTGAAGTGCTGCGGGTTGCGGCCGGCATGCACGCAGGCCAGCTGCCCGCCCAGGCTATGGCCGCCGATGATCCAGGGCAGGGCGTCGCCTTCGTCATCCGCTGCGGCCAGGACGGCTTGGCTGGTCGGCAGATCCTGTTCGAGTACCTCGCGATAGCCCCAGTCCTGCGTGCGCGATGGGCGCAGCGAACTGCTGCCGTTGCCGCGCCACTCGTGCAGGTACACCGCCACGCCCTTCGCCGCCAGCGCCAAAGCCAGTGGCAGGTAGTGGCGCGCCGCCACGCCCAGTGCCGGCAGCCACAGCAGGCGTGCGATGGGCTGTGCGGGCACGCAGGCGATCACTTCGTAGCGATGGCCATCAGCGCACTGCACGGCAAGGACGCCGGGTGTGAGGCTCATGCGTGTGGTGCCGCGCCGAAGTGATCCAGCACCAGCACCTCGCTGCGGCCGGGGGCATAGCCCTGCTGCAGGCCGCGTGCAACGTAGTCGATACCGGCTTCGCAGGCATTGGCCAGGCTCAAGCCGTTGCACAACTGCGCGGCGATGGCCGAGGCCAGCGTGCAGCCGGTGCCATGTGCGTCCAGCGGCAGGCGGGCATGGATGAACTCTTCGCTGCTCACGCCGTCGAAGTAGCGGTCGATCACGCGGTTGCCTTCATGCAGGTGGCCACCTTTCAGCAGCACCGCACCGGCCCCCAGGTCGAGCAGGGCGGAGGCGGCCTGTTCTGCGTCTTCACCGTTGCTGATCTTCCGGCCGACCAGTAGTTCCGCTTCCGGCGTATTGGGGGTGATCAGCGTGGCCAGCGGGATCAGGCGCTCACGCATGGCCTGCAATGCGCTGTCTTCCAGCAGGCGTGCCCCACTGGTGGCGACCATCACCGGGTCCAGCACCACATGTGGTGGGCGGTGGCGCTCCAACGCTTCGGCGACGGCATGGATCACTTCGGCGTTGGCCAGCATCCCCAGCTTCACCGCGTGGATGTCGAAGTCGTCGAAGCAGGCATCCAGCTGCGCGCGCAGGAACTCGATGGGTGGCACGTGCACGGCGATGACGCCGCGGGTGTTCTGCGCGGTCAGTGCAGCGATCGCCGAGAGGCCATGCACGCGGTGCGCGGCGAAGGCCTTCAGGTCGGCCTGGATGCCGGCGCCACCGCCGGAGTCGGAGCCGGCGATGGTGAGGGCGGAAACGGGAGTGGTCGGGCTCATCAGTTGATTGTGCCGTGGTCCCGGAGGGGAAGGTAGATCCACGCCATGCGTGGATGTCCTTGATTCAATGCCGCCAACGCGCCCACTGCTGGTACAGCACATAACCCAGCCCGGTCAGGCCGGTCAGCAGGGCCGGGGCGAGCAGGGCGTCGTACTGCCAGCGCATGAACAACCAGGCGCCGATGATGCCGCCGGCGAGGAAGCCGCTGATGATCAGGCCGCTGAGGGTCAGCCGTCGCAGCTGCAACGGCAGCCCACGCAGCAGGTGGCCCAGGCCGATGCCGAGGTCGGTGAACATGCCGCTGAGGTGGGTGGTGCGCACCACCGCGCCACTGAAGGTGGTGGCCATCGCGTTCTGCAGGCCGCAGGCCATGGCGGCGGCCAGCGCGCCCCAGATCTGGTGCTGTTCGAACAGTGGAATGGCGACCAGCAGCAGCGCCGATTCCAGTGCCAGCGCCACGCCGTAGCGCCGGCCCAGCTGCAGGGTGCTGTCCTGGATCAGCAGGCCGCTGAGCATCGCGCCCAGCGAGAACGCGATCAACAGCCCCCACAGGTGCCCGACGGCGCGCCAGTCCCCCTGCGCCAGCGCCATGCCCAACTGGCTGGTACTGCCGGTCATGTGGCTGACCGTCTGGTGCTCGAAACCGAGGAAGCCGACCACGTTGACCATGCCGGCCACGCACGAGAGCGCGACCGCGCCGATCCAGACCCAGGTGGGCAGGCGTATTCCCATCGGCGGGGCCCCTCAGGGCCCGCCGAAGCCGCCGTTGAACTGCAGCTCGCTGAAGGTGTTGCTGGCCGGGTCGAACACCGCGCCCCAGAACTGCGCGCCGCCATCGCAGACGCGGATCGCTTCACGGGCCGGATTGATGCCACTGTCGTCGGGCAGGTGGAAGGCGTTGACGTAGATCAGCCGCTTGCCGGCGCTTTCGATGCCGACGTACTGGCGGTCGAAGTCCAGCACCTTCGGTACCTGTGCCTCCAGCGACGACAGCTGTGCCTCCAGCTGATCGATCTGCTGCCGGCTGGGGGCCCAGTAGCCGCTGACCCGCCCGGGCTCGCGGCCGGGGCTGGCGCGCGAACAGGTGTCGAGCACCTGCGCGGCGATGATCGGGCGGGTGACCACCCAGGACTGGCCGGTGCGCTCGGCGGTCGGCACACTGGCCGGGCCACGCGTGGTGGTGCAGGCGCCGAGCACGGCTGCGAGGGTGATCGCAGCCGTGGGCAGCAGCAGGCGGGTGCAGCGGTTCACAACACCTCCGAAGCGTAATCGGCCAGGCGCGAGCGTTCGCCTCGGCGCAGGGTGATGTGCGCGCTATGCGGCCAGTTCTTGAAACGATCCACCGCGTAGGTCAGGCCCGAGGTGGTCTCGGTCAGGTACGGGGTGTCGATCTGCTCGACGTTGCCCAGGCAGACGATCTTGGTGCCGGGGCCGGCACGGGTGATCAGCGTCTTCATCTGCTTCGGGGTGAGGTTCTGCGCCTCGTCCAGGATCAGGTAGCGCGACAGGAAGGTACGGCCGCGCATGAAGTTCATCGAGCGGATCTTGATGCGGCTGGCCAGCAGGTCGTTGGTGGCCTGGCGGCCCCAGGTGCCGCCTTCCTGGTTGTGCGTGAGCACTTCCAGGTTGTCGGTCAGCGCGCCCATCCACGGCGTCATCTTCTCCTCCTCGGTGCCCGGCAGGAAACCGATGTCCTCGCCGACGCTGACCGTGGCGCGGGTCATGATGATCTCGCGGTAGCGCTGCTGGTCCATCGTCTGCGCCAGGCCGGCGGCCAGTGCCAGCAGGGTCTTGCCGGTACCGGCGGTGCCCAGCAGGGTGACGAAGTCGATCTCCGGATCCATCAGTGCGTTGAGCGCGAAGTTCTGCTCGCGGTTGCGCGCACTGATACCCCAGACGGCGTGGCTGCCGTGGCGGAAATCATCGACCAGCGACAGCACTACCTTGCCGTCGCCGACCACGCGGCTGACGCGCAGTTCGACTTCGTCTTCGCCGGGCAGGTAGACGTACTGGTTCGGGTACCACTCCTCGCCGTCCTGCGCCTGGATTTCGTAATGGCTGCGGCCCTTGTCGCTCCAGCTGCGCAGGTCGTCGCCGTGGCGCTTCCAGAAGTCTTCCGGCAGCTCGGTGGCGCCGGTGTAGAGCAGGCTGAAATCGTCCAGCGCGCGGTCGTTTTCGTAGTCCTCGGACACGATGCCGGCGATGGCGGCCTTGATTCGCAGGTTGATGTCCTTGGAAACGAACACCACCGGCAGGTCCGGCGTTTCTTCCTTCAGCGCCAGGATCGCGCCAAGGATGGCATTGTCGGGAATGACCTTTCCAAAGCTCTTGCCCGCGTCGAAGTGGCTGGTCTGGAAGCGCAGCTTGCCGGCGCTCTGCTTGCCGCGCAGCTGCAGGCCGTTGGGGCGCTGCAGCGGAATGCCGTCGGCCAGGTTGTCCAGGCCGGATTCCTGCACCAGCTCGTTGAGGAAGCGGCTCACCTGGCGGGCGTTGCGGCTCGCTTCGGAGGTGCCCTTCTTGCCGTTGTCCAGCTCCTCGATCACCTGCATGGGCAGGTAGATGTCGTGCTCCTCGAATTTGAACAGCGCGGTCGGATCGTGCATCAGCACGTTGGTATCCAGCACGTAGATGCGCTTGCCTCGGGTCATCGTCGATTCCTGGTTACGGACAGGGAAAAACCACCACGGCCTGCTGCGGGGCAGGGTGATGGCAGACACAGTAGGCAGTGGGACTCACTTGGACTGGGAGGCCTTCAGTTCGGCGAGAACGGCATCGGCATGGCCGGCAACCTTGACCTTGCGCCAGGACTGCACGATGCGGCTGTCGGGGGAAATCAGGAAGGTGCTGCGTTCGATGCCACGTACCTGCTTGCCGTACATGTTCTTCATCCTGATCACGTCGAAGGCGGTGCACAGCGCTTCGTCGCCATCGCTGACCAGCGGGAAGTTGAAGCCCTGCCTGGCACAGAAGTTGTCGTGCGACTTCACCGAGTCGCGAGAGACGCCGAGCACGACCGCGCCGGCCTTCTTGAACTTCGGCAGCAGGGCGTTGAAGTCGATGCCTTCGGTGGTGCAGCCGGGAGTGCTGTCCTTGGGGTAGAAGTACAGCACCAGCCACTGGCCGGCATAGTCGCCGAGAGTGGCCTGGTCGCCACCGGACAGCGCCAGCGGCAGGGAGAGGGTGGTGCTGTCCAGGGTATCGCCGTTGTTCATGAGGTCCTTCTGTCGAGCCTGGGTTGTTTCTACGACAATTGCATGAAACGCCACGCGCCCGTGAGAGGCGCGCGAAAAATCCGCACTCCCAATCAGAATTTCATCGGGTCCATGATCGCGTCCAGGTTCAGGTGGTCGCAGAACTCAAGGAAATCGTCGCGCAGCGCGGCGATGTGCATGTTGGCCGGCACGCCGATGGTGACCTGTGCACTGAACATTTCCGCACCGGTTTGCATGGCGCGGTAGCGCGTGCTCTGCAGGTTCTCGATGGTGATGCCCTGGCGGTCGAAGAAATCGGCCAGCTGGAACAGGATGCCCGGCTTGTCGGCGGCGATCACTTCGACAATGTACGGCAGCAGGTTGGACTGCGCCTGCTTGGCCGCGGTGCGGTACCAGACCAGCTTCAGGCCTTCCTCGCGCTCCAGCCGGGTCAGCATCGCCTCCAGCTTGGCCACCGAGTCCCAGGAGCCGGTGGCCAGGGCGGTGACCGAGACATCGCGGCCGACCGTGGCCAGGCGTGCGTCCACCAGATTGCAGCCGCTGTCGGCGATGCGGCGGGTGACGGACAGCAGGGGGGACTCCGGATGCGTCGTATAGGCGTTGATCAGGAGGTGGTTTTCGCTCGGCGCGGGGCGCGGGGTGGTGTCGGTCAAGGCGATTCCGGGTAATGCATGCGTTAGTCTGAATGCCCGCCAGAGGCGGGGATCCACCGGTGTCCAGCATACTTGCCCGTGCTTTCGCGCCGCAAGTAACATTCAGGTCGCCCCCGGCCTTTCGTGGCGGGCGTTTTCCCTTTCCAGCCAAGAGCAGCACGTCCTTGTCCCTTTCCGGCCTCATCACCGCGCTGGCGACCCCGTTCCGGGCCGACGGCGCTCTCGATCCCGACGGTTGGCAGCGCCTGCTGCACCTGCAACTGGAAGGTGGCGTCCATGGCGTTGTCGTTGCCGGCTCGACCGGCGAAGCGGCAACCCTCACCGATGCCGAGTACGACCTGCTGCTGGCCAGCGCGGTCGAACGCATTGGCGGCCGCATCCCGGTCATGGCCGGCACCGGCCTGTCCGGTACCGCCAAAACCATCGATCAGACCCGTCGTGCGGCCGCGCTTGGCGCCAGCCATGCACTGGTGGTCACCCCGCCTTACGTGAGGCCGACCCAGGCCGGCCTGATTGCCCATTATCGTGCGGTCGCCGACCAGGGCGGGTTGCCGATCGTGCTGTACAACGTGCCCGGCCGTACCGGTTGCGACATGCAGCCGGAGACCGTGGCCGAACTGGCCAGCCACCCCAACATCGTCGGCATCAAGGAGGCGGTGGGCGACACCGGCCGGGTGCAGGCGCTGCTCGCACTGCGCAGCCCGCAGTTCGCCGTGCTCAGCGGCGACGACGGTACGGCCGCGCGTTCGATCCGGGCCGGTATCGACGGCCTGATCTCGGTCGGCTCCAACGTGCTGCCCGGCGCCTACCGCCGCATGTGCGAGCTGGCCGCCGCCCATGACCACGAAGCCACCGAGTCCTGGGATGCGCGCCTGCAGCCGTTCCATGATTTCTGCGGTGTTGAACCGAACCCGATTCCGGTCAAGGCGCTGCTGCGCCGCATCGGCATCGGCCATGACCTGCGCCTGCCGCTGCTGCCGCTGTCGGCGCCGCACCACGCGGCCGCCGACCATCTTGCCGGCGACATCGCCGCCCTTGAAGCCCTTTCCAGCCACTGACCTTTCGTCTTGGTCTGACCCAGGAGATTCACATGCGTCAATCCGTTTCCACTGTCCGCGTGCTGTCCTACGCCCTGCTTGCGGTGGCCGTTGCCGCCGGCACCACCGGCTGCTTCAAGCGTGGCGTCAAGGGCGACTATGCCCTGGCCCCGGAAATGCGTCCGCTGGAAGTGCCGCCGGACCTCAACCTGCCGGCCACCACCGGTGACAACAAGGTGCCGGCGCTGGTGTCGGCCACCAAGCCGGCAGCGCCGGCGGCTGCGGCTCCGGCCGTTGGCAATACCGGTTTCACCATCGCCGGTGGCAAGGATGAAGCCTTCGCCAAGGTCGGTACCGCGCTGGAAGGCGTGGAGGGCGTGACCATCGCCAGCCGCGCCCAGCTGCTCGGCTCGTATGACGTGGCCTACGAAGGCAGCAACTTCCTGGTCCGCGTGGTCGCCGTCGATGCCGGCGCCTACATCTCCGCGGTCGACCCGCGTGGCCTGCCGGCCACCGCCGAAGCGCCGGTGAAGCTGATCGCTGCGCTGAAGGCGAAGCTGGCCCAGTAAGGGCTGCCTCTGGTAGAGGCTGACCTTGGTCGGCGCTTCTGTGCCAACCAAGGTTGGCACCTACCGGATCGCAAGGTTGGCATGCCGTATCGCGAGGTTGGCATGCCGGATCGCAAGGCTGGCATGCCGGATCGCAAGGCTGGCATGCCGGATCTTGCGGTTGGCGTTCACCGGAAAACAGAAAAGGGCGCCCGTGGGCGCCCTTTTCGTTGCCGCCGTGGGCGCTTCTCAGCGCTCCAGCAGCTTCAGCTTGTCCGGCTTGCCATCCCATTCGCCGGCGTCGGCGGGCGGGTCCTTGCGCACGGTCAGCACCGGCCACTCCTTCGCCAGCTCGGCGTTGAGGGCGACGAAGCCTTCCTGGCCGGCGGGGACATCGTCCTCCGGGAAGATCGCATTGACCGGGCACTCCGGCTCGCAGAGGGTGCAGTCGATGCACTCATCCGGGTCGATCACCAGGAAGTTCGGGCCTTCGTGGAAGCAATCCACGGGGCACACTTCCACGCAATCGGTGTGTTTGCACTTGATGCAGTTTTCGGTGACGACAAAGGGCATGGGCTGGGGGTGGATCGATTCCTGAACCCGCCAATTCTAGAACAGGTTGGCCCCCGGTGTCGGCGCGGGGCGGAAATCGGGCGTCTGGCAGGCGCGACCGTGGCAGTCATTGGCGGCAGGGCGGGGCCTGTGCGACGCTGCGGGTCAGCCGGCTGCGTCGGGTGGCCGGCCCCCTTCCCAGCAGGATCGTCAATGTCGCCAGCCAAGCCCAGCATCGCACCCCATGGCGGTGAGAACACTGCATTCATCGTCCTGATCAGCTGCGTGGCCACGCTCGGTGGATTCCTGTTCGGCTTCGACAGTGGTGTCATCAATGGCACCGTCGATGGCCTGCGCCAGGCCTTCAACTCCAGCGAGGCGGCGCTCGGTTTCGAAGTCGCCTCGATGCTGCTGGGCTGCGCGATCGGTGCGTTCCTGGCCGGCTGGCTGGGCGACCGCCTGGGACGCCGCGGCGTCCTGATCGTGTCGGCGCTGATGTTCCTGGTCTCGGCGCTGGGCGCCGGCGCAGCCCACGCCTCGTGGCTGTTCATCGCGGCCCGCGTGCTGGGCGGCTTTGCAGTAGGGGCGGCCAGCGTGATGTCGCCGGCCTACATCGCCGAGGTGGCGTCGGCGCGCTATCGCGGGCGCCTGGCCACCGTGCAGCAGATGGCGATTATCTGCGGCCTGTTCGCGGCGTTCCTCAGCAACTACCTGCTGGCCCGCGCCGCCGGGGCGTCGACCGAGCCGTTGTGGCTGGGTCATGAGGCCTGGCGCTGGATGTTCTGGATGCAGGCGCTGCCGTCGGGGCTGTTCCTGCTGTTGTTGCTGGTGATTCCGGAAAGCCCGCGCTTCCTGGTCCTGAAGGGGCGCCAGCAGCAGGCGAGGGCGGTGCTCGCGCGGCTGTACGGCGAGGCCGCAGCGGCGGCCAAGCAGGCCGAGATCGAAGCCAGCCTGACCCAGGACCAGCACAAGCCGCGCTTTGCCGACCTGCGCGACACGGTCAGCGGCAAGCTGCGGCCGATCCTGTGGGTGGGCATCGGTCTGGCCATGTTCCAGCAGCTGGTCGGCATCAATGTGGTGTTCTATTACGGCGCGGTGCTGTGGCAGGCGGTGGGCTTCTCGGAAAGCGACGCACTGCTGATCAACGTGCTGTCCGGTGGGCTGAGCATCGGTGCTTGCCTGCTGACGGTGCTGTTGATCGACCGCATCGGGCGCAAGCCGCTGCTGTGGATCGGCTCGGTCGGCATGTCGGTGGCGCTGGTGCTGATGGTGGTCGCGTTCGCCAGTGGAAGCCTGGCCGACGGTCGACTGCAGTTGTCCGACGGCATGGGCCGGCTGGCGCTGGTCGCGGCCAACGTCTACGTGGTGTTCTTCAACATGTCCTGGGGCCCGGTGATGTGGGTGATGCTGGGCGAGATGTTCCCCAACCAGATCCGCGGCCCGGCGTTGGCTGTTGCCGGTGCGGCGCAGTGGACGTCGAATTTCGCGATCACCGTGACCTTCCCGATGCTGCTGGCCGGCATCGGCCTGGCCGGCGCCTATGGCATCTACACGGTGGCGGCCATCCTCTCGATCTTCTTCGTGGTCCGCTACGTGCGCGAGACCAAGGGCAAGGAGCTGGAGCAGATGGAAGGCTGACGGCGACTGGCTTCGGTTGCGTTCCGTTGGCGCCTGCTTGTCCAGAGTGTGAGGGGGCAGGCCGCCCTCTCCAGGACACGCAAGAGCCATCCATGGGGGGCTCGATGGCGCCATGGATGGCGCCATCGAGCCCCCATGGATGGGTTTACGGCGTGTCCTGCCCTGGGTGACCCCACCGGCTCAAGCCGATTGCAGGGGGGCGCCAAAGCGACCAACCCGACCGCAACCACTGCAATCCCGGAAAACAGAAAAGCCCGCACAAGGCGGGCTTTTTCGGTTCCTGCTGCGGCGACTGGCGCTCCCTAGGGGACTCGAACCCCTGTTTTAGCCTTGAGAGGGCCACGTCCTAACCACTAGACGAAGGGAGCGTAACTGTGTCGCTGCCGAGGCAGGAGCGCTAGTATATGCACCTCGATGCCATTGGGCAATCCCGAAACTTCAACCGGAAGCGCCAACATCATTTCCTCTGCTACATCATCGTTCAGCCTGCGCGTCATCCCGCGCGACCAGCACACGATCTCCCGCAAGGACATCAGCCCGAACGCCCTGCGCGTGCTTTATCGCCTGCGCGATGCCGGCTTCGGCGCCTACCTTGTCGGCGGCGCGGTGCGCGACCTGCTGGTCAATGGCCAACCCAAGGATTTCGACGTGGCCACCGACGCCACGCCCGAACAGGTCAAGCAGCTGTTCCGCAACTGCCGCCTGATCGGCCGCCGTTTCCGCCTCGCCCACGTTGTGTTCGGCCGCGAGATCATCGAAGTCGCCACCTTCCGCGCCAACAGCGATGACGGTAGTGGCGACCGCGAGATGGAAAACGGCATGCTTGTGCGCGACAACGTGTACGGCACCATCGAAGACGACGCCGTCCGCCGCGACTTCACCTGCAACGCCCTGTACTACGCCATCGAGGACTTCTCGGTGCGTGACTACACCGGTGGCTTCGAAGACGTGCAGGCGCGCCTGATGAAGCTCATCGGCGACCCGGTACAGCGCTACCAGGAAGACCCGGTGCGCATGCTGCGCGCCGTGCGCCTGGCGGCCAAGCTCGGCTTCCAGATCGAAGAGGGCACCGCCGCGCCGATCCCGCAGCTGGCTGGCCTGCTCAACGAAGCCGCGCCGGCACGCCTGTTCGAGGAAGTGCTGAAGCTGTTCCTGTCCGGGCACGGCGTGGCCAGCTTCGAAGGCCTGGAGCGCTACGGTCTGCTCGACGTGCTGTTCCCGGAAAGCGCCAGGGCGTTGAAGTCCAACCGCACCGGCGCGCTGCGCCGCATGCTGGTCGAGGGCCTGGCCAATACCGATGCCCGCGTGGCCAACGACGAGCCGGTCTCGCCGGCGTTCCTGTTCGCGCTGCTGCTGTGGCCGGCGTTCTGCCGCGCCCAGGCGACCCTGCTCAAGCAGGGCGTGGCGCCGGAAGAGGCGCAGCGTCGTGCCGCCGACCGCGTCACCGTGCAGCAGTTGAGCACCATCGCGCTGCCGCGCCGCTTCTCGCTGCCGATGCAGGAAATCTGGCTGCTGCAGTCGCGTTTCAGCTCGCGCCAGCGCAAGCGCGTGTTCCGCACGCTCACCCATCCGCGCTTCCGCGCCGCGTTCGACTTCCTCAGCCTGCGCCAGGTGGCCTCGGCCGAGCACGCTGCCGATGTTGAATTCTGGCGCGAGGCACAGGCCCAGTCCGGCCGCGAGCTGGAATCGTCGCTGGACGCGATGCACAGCGAAGAGGGCGATGACGAGAACGGAGCACCGCGCAAGCGTCGCCGTCGTCGTCGCCGCCCGGGGGCCTCGGCCGGTGCAGCTGGCGAATAAGCAATGACGCCAGCGTGGATCGGCCTCGGCGCCAACCTCGGCGATGCGGCCACGACTGTCGGCGCGGCGATCACTGCGCTGGACGGCCTGCCCGGGACCCGCGTGCTGCAGGCCTCGCGCCTGTACGCAACGCCGGCCTGGGGCAATCAAGACCAGCCACCGTTCGTCAACGCAGTGGCCGCGGTCGAAACGTCACTGGCAGCCGATGAACTGCTGCAGGCGATGCTGGCGCTGGAGCAGCGCTTTGGCCGCGTGCGCGATCCGGCGGTGCACTGGGGGCCGCGCGCGCTGGACCTGGACCTGCTGCTGTATGGCGCGCAGGTGCTCGACCAGCCCGGCCTGCAGGTGCCGCACCCCTACATGCACGAGCGTGCCTTCGTGCTGGTGCCGCTGGCCGAAATCGCGCCGGATCTGGCCATCCCCGGGCATGGCCGCGTGCGGGATGCAGTGATGCGGGTGGATGCCTGCGGGATCGCGCCGATAGGGTGATAATGCCCGGGTTATCTCCCCCGGTTATCAGCACATGAGCACCCACGCAGACAGCAAGCCTTGGACCGTTCCCGCCCTGGCCGAGGCCAAGCGCAATGGCCAGAAGCTGGTCATGTTGACCGCCTACGACGCTGGCTTTGCCCGCACCTTCGATGCCAATGGCGTCGACCTGATCCTGATCGGCGATTCGCTGGGCATGGTCGTGCAGGGCCATGATTCGACCCTGCCGGTGACCGTGGCCGACATGGTCTACCACACCCGCGCCGTGGCCCGTGTGCTGCAGCGCGCGCTGCTGGTGGCCGACCTGCCGTTCGGTGCCGATGCCACTCCGGAGCGCGCGCTGGATGCTTCGCTGCAGCTGCTGCAGGCCGGTGCCGAGATGGTCAAGATCGAAGGTGCCGGCTTCAAGGTCGACATCATCCGCTACCTGGTCGAGCGTGAGATTCCGGTCTGTGCGCATCTGGGCCTGACCCCGCAGTCGGTGCTGCGCCTGGGCGGCTTCAAGATCCAGGGCCGCGGCGATGCCGCGCGCCAGCTGGTGGAAGATGCCAGGGCCGTGGCCGCTGCCGGCGCCAGCATCATGGTGCTTGAGTGCGTGCCGACCCCGGTTGCCGCCGAGGTGACCGCTGCGGTGGAGGTGCCGACCATCGGCATCGGTGCCGGCCCGCAGTGCGATGGCCAGGTGCTGGTGCTGCACGATTTCCTTGGCCTGGACAGTGGCCATCGCCGTCCCAAGTTCGTCAAGGACTTCCTTGCCGAAGGCGGTTCGGTGGCGGGTGCCACCCGCGCCTATGCCGACGCCGTGCGCGACGGCAGCTTCCCCGACGAACAGCACGCTTACGCCTCATGATCCAGACCTTCAACGAGCTCGGCGCATTGCGCGAGCAGATCGCCCAGTGGAAGCGCGAGGGCCTGCGCGTGGCGCTGGTGCCGACCATGGGCAACCTTCACGGTGGCCATCATTCGCTGGTGACCCTGGCCCGCCAGTACGCCGACAAGGTGGTGGCAAGCATCTTCGTCAACCCGACCCAGTTCGGGCCGAACGAGGATTTCAGTCGCTATCCGCGTACGCCCGAGGCCGACGTGGCCGGGCTGGAGCAGGCCGGCTGCGATGCGGTGTGGCTGCCCAGCGTCGAGGCGATGTATCCGCTGGGCGTGGACAAGACCACGCAGATGCACGCGCCCGGCGTCAGTGAAGTGCTGGAAGGCGCCAGCCGTCCGGGACACTTTGATGGCGTGTGCACGGTGGTGGCGCGCCTGTTCCTGCAGGTGCAGCCGGACGTGGCCGTGTTCGGCCGAAAGGACTACCAGCAGCTGGCTGTGATCAAGCAGATGGTGGCCGAGCTGTCGTTCCCGATCCAGATCGTCGGCGCGGACATCGTGCGCGACGAGGATGGTCTGGCCAAGAGCTCGCGCAACCAGTATCTGAGCGCCGAACAGCGCCCGGTTGCGACCAGTATCCACCGCACCCTGCTGGGCATGCGCGAAGGCTATGTAGCCGGGCTGGCACGTGACCGCATCGAGGCCGACGCCACGGCGGCATTGCAGGCAGCCGGTTTCCAGGTCGACTATGCGGTGCTGCGCACGCCCGATTTGGCCGAGCCGACCTTCGACGGCGGCGGCCGCGTAGCGCTGATCGCCGCACGTCTGGGCACCACCCGCTTGATCGACAACCTGGAATTCTGAGCCGCATGCGGCTTGGGGGGGGCGCCCGCAACGGGCGCCTCTCCACTTCCCACGGACGGGAGACCTGAAATGAAAACCCCCGGCACTGATACCGGCCGTCTTGCCCAGGCCTCTATCCTGGCGGTGTTGGCGGCAGGCATGCTGCCGGCCCAACTGTTTGGCGGCCTGATGTTCGCACTTGAATTCAGGCGCACGCCGATGCCCGCGCTCACCGGCGGTGGACTGATGTTCGGGCTGGGCGTCTGCATCGCCATCGCGGTGTTCCTGCCGATGGCGATGCTCCCGCGATCTCGGCAGCCCCTGCGCCGGATCAGCTTCGTGCTTGCAGGGTCTGCCCTGGGCGCGCTGGCCATGGCCATCCATGAATGGCCGGGCGCGATCCATGGGCCGCTGCTGCAGCGCCTGCGCTATGTGGATACATTCGATGTGATCAGCTATGGGCTGACAGTGTTGGCTGCAGGGGGCCTGGGCCTGGCCTCCGGGCTGGCCTTCCATACGGTGTTCAGGCTGTAACGGCGCGCGATAAATCGCCCGCCAGACGTGAGATAAACGGTGGGTCACCCATGTTGCGCCCACCGGAATGAAATTGCACGGGGCGGAAACCGCCCCGTGCCCAGGCTGGACTACCAGGTCGTGTAGATCAGCTCACGCCGCTGCACCGCCTGCCGGCCGATCGTGTACCGGATTGGCACCACCCGGTCCCTGAACTGGCCGAACACTTCCCGCATGGCCGGGTGGTCGTTGATCGTCAGGATGGCAGAGCCACGCAGCCCCGCCATCTGGCGTGCCAGCTCCCGGTACTGCTCCATCTCAAAGGGAGCCCCGTACCCCTCGGTCTCCCAATAGGGCGGGTCGAGGAAGAACAGGGTGTCGGTGGCATCGTACTTGGCCATGCACTGCTGCCAGGCCAAATGCTCGACGGTCACCTTGTGAAGCCGAAGGTGTGCCGCGCTTAGATCCTCCTCGATGCGGAGAAGGTTCAGGCCCTTGCCACCTCGACCGAAGCCGGGGGTCTGGCCAGTAGCCTTGCCGCCCCAGGCAAGCCGCTGCAGGTAGTAGAAGCGCGCAGCCCGCTGGATATCCGTCAGGGTGTCAGGGTGCTGAAGCTGGCACCAGCGGAACATTTCCCGGCTCGTCAGCGCCCATTTGAACTGGCGAACGAACTCCTCAAGGTGGTTGGCCACGACCCGGTAGAGGCGCACCAGCTCGCCGTGACAGTCATTCAGCACCTCGGCCTTGGCCGGCTCCCTTGCGAACAGGAGAGCAGCGCCGCCGGCGAAGGCCTCGACGTAAGTGCGATGAGGGGTGTCGGCCACCAGGGGCAGCAGGTGGGGCAGCAGGCGGGTCTTCCCGCCCGGCCAGGGGAACAGCGTGGTTGTCTTCATTCTCAGCCTCTGCGATGGGTCTAGGCGAGGCTTGACTCCCCCGCGCGGGGGGCAGGGCCTCGGCCAATAGCACGCGGGCTGTACGCGTGTGTTGCGGCGCCAGGCTGGCAGTTCCAGCTGCCAGCCTGGCGCCCTGTTCTTGGACTATCGGATCGTGATCGGGTGGGCACCCACCGCTCTGCGGCTCATCTCAAGAAATCGAGAAGGCCAGACCATCCAGCACCAACCAATCGGTCGGTCCCGTTCCGTTGTGGTCAATGCCCAAGGTAAAGAACAGTGAGCCTCCAGGCTGGACATCCACACGCGCCGCGCGGAAGCCACTCACGCCGAAATAGGCGCAGGTCAACCTGATCGTGTTCTTCAGCGGACGATATCCAGCGGGCAGAGTGAGGATGGCGGAGCTGGAGGCAGAGGCAGCATTCTTGACCAAGCCACGTAGCTCAACACTGTCGCCGTTCTTGCGGTACTGGACTCGGTTGTAGTTCGTGTCGGTGACGGCATAGTCCTGCCAGTTGTTCAGGAAGGCAGTCACTGTTACCCAGCCTTCCGGCACGGGAGCCAGGCCCGCGCGAAGAGCGCTGGCCAGCACCTTGACGTTCTTACCGCCCTGCAGCGCCGCGAGCTGTTCTGCGCCAGTTAGAGCATCAGCGTTGGCCAAGGCCGAAATCTTTACGTCAGGCATATTGGTTACTCCAAGATGATCGGGTCGCCCGCTTCCGTGACGATGCGGTCGCCCGCTTCGGTCACCAGTTGGGCGCGGTAGAGGAAGGTGTGCTGCAGGCGCTGCCAGCTGGTGAAGCCATCCCGGACGGCCTCGATCTCAACCCGCAGCGTCTTGCCGCCACTGCCGACCGGCGGCAGATAGCTGTCGGTAGTGGCCGTGATGCCGGCCTGCTCACGCACAAGGTTGTCCTGCAGGTACCAGCGGGCGGTGTAGGTGGTGCCTGGCTCCGGGCCAATGCTGGACTGCTCGGAGTCGACGAGCTGGTCAGCCTGTAGGAGGCGATCACGATGCGACCAGGCAGCCACCACGGTGCCGCCACTGCCCCACGCCTCGGCCGGGTATGCGTCGCCATTGATACGCAGACGGCCGGGCGGGTACGGGCGGACATGACGCCGGCGCATCGTCAATGCGATCGCCGTGGCCAGGTCTGGATTCAGTTCACCCTGGCTGGTGCGGGTGATCAGCTTGGCCTCGGGCGCCTCGTTGGCCAAGTACTCACGACCATCGAAACCGACGTATTCATCGGTGAACCACACCCGCGAGCCCACCGCATGCTGAACTGGCACGGTGTCGACGCACCCACGGGCCACGGTCAGTGTCGCGGCCACCGGGTCGATCGACACCACCCGGACCAGCTCGTCATCGATCAACGCCTCGCTGCCGACCTCAACGGCGTCCAGGCTGACTCCAGCGGCCAGCGCGATCGCAGTCGGCTCGCTCTTGGCAGGCATTGCGGTCGTGAGCAGGCCGGTGGGGGCGAAGTCGGCCGTACCGGCTTCGGCGAATGCAGCGTTGCCCAGGCGGGTCTGCAGCGTGTAGCCGAATGCCACCGAGGACGGCCGCACGCCGATCGAGGTCAGGTAGCCGATGTCTGGCGACAAGGCAGCAAGATCCGGCGCACCAAGCGTGGTGGCCAGGTCACGATAGCTCGCCTCCTGCAGGCGTTGCACCGTGACCGGCTTGGGCTTGGTATCCGGCTCGACCCAGGCGCTGTCAGAGGGCTGGATGTAACTGGCAGCCGCCATGCCGGCAACGTCTTGGCTAACGGTCAGCACCACGGCCGTTTCGGTCTGCGTGCCTTCGTCCACGTCCAGGATGCGCACCGGCATGCGGGACACGCCGCGCCGTGGCCACGACAGCGCACGCACCTGACCACGTTCGAAGGGGCCAGCATCGCGCCGCACCCGGAGCTTCACCCTGCAGGGCAGGCTGCTCACCGCCGCCACCTCGCGCGCCGCGACGCGGCCAGCGAGCATGCCGTTCCACAACCCCGGATAGTTCTTCCGGCTGCTGACCACCCGGCCCTGGGCCTGCACGCTGGCGAGATTCTGATAGGTGACCGCAGCATCCTTGTTGGTGGCGATATCGCGATAGACCACCGTGATCTCGTTGACGCTGTTCTCCAGCATCGGCTGCTGCCACTCCATCATCTCGATGATCTGGCCAGGACCGATCTCTGCCAGAGTGGCCGGGTCATAGTCCGGCCGCACCAGCACCAGCTTGGTCAGACCCGTCACCGGATCTTCAATGCGCATGCCGCCGATGTGGTCGCACACCATGTCCATGAACTCACCGGCTGGCACCGACCTGGACCACTTCAGGCACAAGCCAAGACCTTCATCCTTGAGCACCTGCGCGGCGGCAAGGAAGCTGGCTTCGTCAATCACCTCGATCGGGTGCCCCATACCCTCAGTGCGGACCTGGTAGATGATGTGGGCCGGGTTCATACCTTCATCGATCTGCACCAGGCCGCCCTGCCATAGGCCCTTCTTCCAGCCAGCGCGCCAGCGCGAAACCTTCTTGGTCCAGTTCTTGATGTAGGGATTCATGGCCGACACCTGGCCATTGAACACGGTGGTGAACAGGCCCCTCGCGGCGGGCCACGGGCCTGGCACCAGCGACTGCAGGTAGGCGCTGGGCATCTGTGTAGGTTCGCCCATGCGCACCTCCAGTTTGCCGACGATCCCGCCTTCACCCTTGTCGCCGCCAAACACTTCGGGGGCAAGAATCGTGATGGTTCGCGAGGAGGTAATCGGCCCCGTGGCCGGCACCGTGAGCGGTACGTTGATGCCGAACACTTTGGTCCAGGCGGTCTGCACGTTACCGTCCCACACCATCCGATCGCCGACGCGGATCTCCCGCAAGGCGTCGACCGGCCCGAGGCACTCGCCAAAGTAGATGCCCATGTAGTAGCGGTAGCCGACGGTCTGCTTCTTGCCACTACCCACGGCTGGCCTCCTCGCGTGCTATCAGAGCCAGTCGCTGGGCGAAGGCATCGTCCAGGGATTCGAACTGCTCGGCCGGCAGGCCTTCGTCCAGGAATTGGCGGAGATCCAGTCCATGCCGGTCCATCCAGGTACGGATGCCGGCAGCGCACAGCACGCCGTTACCCTCGCCAAGCTTTGCGGCGCGAGCATGGTCAACGGTGACCAGGACAGGGCGATTCATCACTTCTTGCCACCCTTGACCTTGATCGGCGTGGTGCGCAGATCCCCGTAGAACAGCACGTTTGGGTCATCGATCCAGTTCGTGCCGAAAACCATTGCGCACTCGCGACCGTCCTCTGCCGTGGGCACGTTGAAATCCTCCAGCGAGGCCGGCTTCGGGACTGTAGGCTTTGGGCGCATCACGTAGCTGACGATCAGCGCCACGATCATTACGATGATTTGGACCCACATGGGAGGCTCCTCAGAAGATAGGGTCAGGGCCGAAGGGGTTTTTCTTCGGGATCGTGTGTTGGCCGCCGAAGTTGAGCGAGTTGTTGAACTTTTCGTGGCATACCGATAGCGCGTGGCCGCAGCCGGGATAGGCCGAAACAAGTTCGCCGGCAGCAAGCGGCGCAGCGGTCAGCAGGGTCAGTACTGGACCTACATGACCGACGACAAAGCGGTACTCAGTGGCAGTGCCCCTTTTCCACTTGATAAAGCCGCCCACGAACCAGCCATCCGGCTTGGTAGCAAAGGCGGTAGAAGTCACCGTCTGCGTGGATGCAGCAGATAACACGCCGTCGATCCGGAAAGCCTCTGCATTGAGCCCACAGTCTTCGTCGAACAGTGCAAAGGGGCACGGCCCTTGCCAGCAGCGGCGCAGGCCATTGGTGGCAGCTGCGCCGATGTTGCTCTGGCAGGTCAGCACCAAGTCGTTCTGACGTTCGTTGAAGTCGCTCAACACGCCATTCCACGTGTCGCGGATGACGCCATCGCTCTTGCGCACCCTGCGCCAACGCACCGTGATTCGTTCGGTCGGTGCGAACGGGCGAAGCACCGATGCTAGGGGCAACGACAGCGGTACCGTCAACTCCAGATTCGACCGCGCCTCCTGCGCCGACTGCCCCAGGCGGCCGCGCTTGATGGCCACGGGGCTGAACTGCTGCGAATCGTAGACTTCTGCGCTATCGCTGGAGGTGTAGCGCCAGCGCTGAGATCCGCGGCCGAACTCGTACAGCTCCACATGGCGGGAAAACAAGCTCACGATTCACCCTCCTCGGCGGCGATGCCGGCAAAGGACACCTTGCAGCGCGCCAGCCCTTCGCCGTCGGTTTCATGGGACAGCTCGACGGTGTCGGAGCTGAGGCGGGCCAGCACCATCCAACTGATCAAGCGGATGGCTGTGGGCTGCAGGGCGATGCCGTGCGGCACGTCCAACTGCAGGAACTCTCGCTGTGCATCGAGCTCGGTGGCCTGGACCAACTGGCGGTAGAGCACCTGGCCATTGAACAGCTCGATGCGCAGATGGCGGCGGCCGGGCTGAGCGCGCCCGAAGCGAGACACGCCGGCCCATGCCACCACAATGCCTCCGGAGGTGGCCAAGGCCGGCTCGATCAGCTCCAAGTCGTCGGCCCAGGACGGCAGCCACAGCGCGGACGCGCGACCCTGCAGCCAGTACAGGAGGCTGCGCAGGTTGGCCTGCTCGGCGCGGCCCCAAGTCTGCCAAGCATGGGACTGCACTGGCCAAGCCCTGCCCGTGAAGTCATCGATCGATACTGGACCGATGTCCCCATCGATCACCACCAACTGCCGGCCGAATTCTGCGGTCGGCGATTGGTCCAGGTCAGGCCGCTGCTCAAGTACAGGTCGACCGCGATAGGTGGACGCCGGCGCGACTGCTGGCCAGTCGCAAGTTTCCACGGCCGTCAGCCGCACGGTGGAGCGCACAGCCTGGTCGGTCAGGCGCTCGAGGCTGGGTGTTTCTGCGAGGCGCGCTGTCCTGCAGGGCAACACCCGCGTGCCAGGCGCCCAGGCGTTGGCCGTAGGCCGAGCCAGCTGCAGGGTGTTGCCGGTGATGGCCGCCACCTCGACCAGTTCGTAGGTGGTGACGTTTTGCCACAGCATCGCCAGGCCGCCCTGCCGATAGTCCTGCTGTGTGGCGCCCGGTACCGGGATGGACTGCACGCCCAGCGCAAGGCGCGACTGCAGCCAGGACACGTCATTCCAGATGGGCAGTGCCCACGTGCGGGCCGACCAGTCGAACAGGGCGTGTTCCAGCACCTGGCGCTCGCGGCGATCGGCCAGGACGCTGAATTCCCAGGAGCGTCGCGGGGAGCCGCGAAGGGGGAAACGCGCCTCACCACCGCTGGCGGCCTGCTGAACGTCGGTTGCCCACGCCAGAGTCTCCGACACCGGCCGGGACCAATCTGGCGGCAGCATCCACGCCGACATGCGATTGCCGGTGATTGTGATCGTGCGGCTGCCCAAGGCCACGAAGTCGTAGGACAGCGTGGCCGCGATGACGGGCGGCCCCTCGGTAGTGATCGACAGCTGCCACCTGCGCA
>NZ_JAPTFQ010000082.1:0-20600 GCF_030985535.1 Stenotrophomonas sp. Sm2128 | reverse complement strand
GTGGGGCGCCACCGCTTCATCCACGCATGGCCTGGATCTACCGATCGGTAGTGCCGGCCGCTGGCCGGCAACCCGCAATGCCTGCTCCCGGGATACAGAACGATACGCAATTGCGAGCTATTCTCATCAATGATGTAATGGGCAGTCCTCGTCCGCCTCGAACCGTGCCGTGAGCCGTCCTGCCTCCTCCACCGTGCAGCAGCAACAGAACCGTGGCTTCTGGCTGCGGACGCTGCACCAGTGGCACTGGATCAGCTCGGCGGTATGCCTGATCGGCATGCTGCTGTTCGCGGTGACCGGCCTGACCCTCAACCATGCCGCGAAGATCGAGGCCAAGCCCGAGGTGCAGAACCAGCATCTTGAACTGCCGGCCGCGCTGCTTGGACAGCTCGGCACGCGCGAAGACGGCAACGCACCGATTCCGCGCCCTGCCCGGCAGTGGCTGAACACGCAGCTTGGCATCGCCATCGGCGGGCGACCGGCCGAGTGGTCGCCCGAAGAGATCTACCTGTCGCTGCCCCGCCCCGGCGGCGACGCCTGGCTGAGCATCGATCGCGAGACCGGCGCGGTGGAATACGAATCGACCTCGCGCGGCGCGGTGTCCTACCTCAACGACCTGCACAAGGGCCGCAACGCGGGCCCGGCGTGGGGCTGGTTCCTGGACCTGTTCGCCGTGGCCTGCCTGGTGTTCTGCATCACCGGCCTGTTCCTGCTGCACCTGCATGCGCGGCAGCGGCGCATGACCTGGCCGCTGGTCGGCCTCGGCCTGATGATCCCGCTGCTGATCGCCCTGCTGCTGATCCACTGACTTTTCCCCCTTTCCGGAGCCGCCCCATGCGCGTCACCCTGACCATCGCCCTCAGCGGCCTGCTGGCCACCTCGCCGGCCTATGCCACCACCCTCGACATCAACGTCGAAGTGCCCAAGCTCAACGTAGCCGAATACCACCGCCCGTATGTGGCCGTGTGGCTGGAAGGCGCCGACCAGAAGGTCGCGGCCAACCTGTCGGTCTGGTATCAGCAGACCAGCAACAGCGAAGGCCATGGCACCAAGTGGCTGCCCGACCTGCGCCAGTGGTGGCGCAAGAGCGGCCGCACCCTGCAGGTGCCGGTGGATGGCGTGACCGGCCCGACCCGCCCGGCCGGCAAGCACGCGCTGTCGTTCAACGACAGGCAGCCGGCACTGAAGCAGCTGGCCCCGGGCAACTACACCCTGGTAGTGGAAGCGGTGCGCGAAGTCGGCGGTCGCGAACTGCTGAAGATCCCCTTCACCTGGCCAGCCACCGCCGCGCAGAACGGCAAGGCGCAGGGCGCCACCGAACTGGGCCAGGTCACCCTCGCCGTCAAACCCTGAAAAGGGGACGGAGGGGATTAAGTCGTAATCCCCTCGCCCTTGTCGCATTACCCCGCATCCACTGGAGTCTTCCGCATGAAGCGCACGCTCGTCCTCGCCGCCGCCCTGGCCGCTGCCCTTCCCTTCTCCGCCCTGGCCCACAAGGCCTGGCTGCTGCCCTCGCAGACCGTGATCGCCGGCAACGCGCCGTGGATCACCGTCGACGGTGCGGTCTCCAACGACCTGTTCTACTTCAACCACGTGCCGCTGCGCCTGGAATCGCTGGTGATCACCGCGCCGGACGGCAGCACCGTGCAGCCGCAGAACGCATCCACCGGCAAGTACCGCAGCGTGTTCGACATCGAACTGAAGCAGCCGGGCACCTACCGCATCGCGTCGGTCAATGACGGCCTGTTCGCCACCTACGAGCAGAACGGCGAGCGCAAGCGCTGGCGCGGCAGCGTTGCCACCTTCGGCGAACTGCCGAAGGACGCGAAGAAGCTGGAAGTGAGCCAGTCGGTCGGCCGCGTGGAGACCTTCGTCACCAACGGCGCGCCGAACGACACCGCGCTGAAGCCGACCAACCGTGGCATCGAGCTGGTCGCCGTCGGCCACCCGAACGATCTGTTCGCCGGCGAGGAAGCCACCTTCCGCGTGCTGGTCGACGGCAAGCCGGCGGCCGGCCTGGAATTCGAGATCGTGCGTGGTGCCACCCGCTACCGCAACGCACAGGACGAGCTGAAGGTCACCAGCGATGCCAAGGGCGAGATCAAGGTGACTTGGCCGGAAGCCGGCATGTACTGGCTGGAAACCGGCACCGAGGACAACAAGACGTCGGTGAAGCAGGCCGCCAAGCGCCGCCTGAGCTACGTCGCCACGCTGGAAGTGCTGCCGCAGTAATGACGCGGACCGCGATGCCGGGCAACCCCGGCATCGCACCCGCAACGCATCACCATGACCGATTCCCTGCTCGACATCGCCCGCCTCGGCGGCACCACCATGGGCACCACCTGGAGCGTGTCGCTGGTCGCGCCGCGCCAGCGCGACCTGCACCCGCTGCACGCCGGCATCCAGGCGCGGCTGGACGAAGTGGTCGCGCAGATGAGTACCTGGGAGCCCGGTTCGGACCTGAGCCGCTACAACCGCGCCGACGCGGGCCAATGGTGCGTGCTGCCGGCCGAGACCCGCCACGTTCTGGCCTGCGCACAGGCGATCGCGTCCACCAGTGGCGGCGCCTTCGATCCCACCGTCGGTCCGCTGGTTGCCCTGTGGGGCTTCGGTGCACATGCCGGTGAACGCCGCCAGGCCGACGACGCTACCCTGCAGGCCACGCGCGATCGCTGCGGTTGGCAGCGCCTGCAATGGCAGGACGATGCGCTGCTGCAACCGGGTGGGCTGGAACTGGATCTCTCCGCGATCGCCAAGGGCTTTGGCGTCGACCATGTCGCTGCGTGGCTGCGCACACAGGGCATCACTGCCGCGCTGGTCGAAGTCGGCGGCGAACTGGCCGGCTACGGCCGCAAACCGGACGGCCAGCCATGGCGCGTGCTGGTGGAGTCCGCGCCGGAAGAAGATGCGCACACCAATACCCCGCTGCGGGTGCTGGCGCTGGAGGGCAAGGCGGTGGCCACCTCCGGCGATCGCTGGCACCAGTACCAGGTCGATGGCGAGGCCTACAGTCACAGCCTGGACCCGCGTTCGGGCAGACCGGTGCGCCAGGTTGCCGCGGCAGTCACCGTGGTGGCCGACGACGCCATGCACGCCGATGCCTGGGCCACCGCACTGACCGTGCTGGGCCGCGAACAGGGCATGGCGCTGGCCGAACGCGAAGGGCTGGCTGCGCGCTACCTGCAACGCGCAGCGGACGGCCCGCAGGAATTCCTCAGCAGCGCCTTCCAGCGCCTGCTCGACGAGCAGAGCCCATGAGTACCCGGCCGTCGCGCGCGTGGCTCGGCAACGCGCTGGTCCTGCTTCTGCTGGCGCTGATCGGCTGGGCGCTGCTGCGCCTGCACCTCGGTGAAGCCTGGTGGCATGGCGCGCCACCGGCGCGGCAGTCTCAGATCGCGGTACTCGCCACGGCGCTGTATGCGCTGGCCTGCGTTGCGCTGTGGTGGCGTGGGCGCCCGCGCGACGATGCCGCAAGCGGAGACTCCGCGCCCATCCTGCTGGCCTGGTCCAGCCAGACCGGCTTTGCCCGCGAACTGGCCGAACGCAGTGCCGAGGCCCTGCGCGGTGCCGGCGTGCCAGCGCGCGTGCGCGGACTGCATGAGGTCGACGCCGTGTTGCTGGCCGGCAGCCAGCGCGCGCTGTTCATTGCCAGCACCACCGGCGAAGGTGATCCGCCCGACCACGCCCTGCCGTTCCTGCGCGGGGTGATGGCCACGCCGCCCTCGCTGCAGCATCTGCACTACGGCGTGCTCGCACTGGGCGACCGCAGCTATGGCCACTTCTGCGGATTCGGTCACCAGCTCGACCAATGGCTGCGCCAGCACGGCGCGCATCCACTGTTCGATGCAATCGAAGTCGACAACGCCGATCCGGCGGCGCTGCGCCATTGGCAGCAGTTGCTGGGACAACTCGGCGGTAACGCCAGCGAACTGCCCGACTGGAGTCCGGCCGAGTACCAGCCGTGGACGCTGCTGCAGCGCGAGCATCTGAACCCCGGCAGCCCCGGCGGCCCCGTGTATTGGTTGCGCCTGCAGCCCCCAGCCGATGCAGATGCGCAATGGCAGGCCGGTGACATCGCCGAGATCGGCCCACAGCACGCATCGCACACCGTGCGTGCCTGGCTGGACACACAACGCTTTGACGCGGACATCGTGCTGGATGACGGACAGACGTTGCTGGCACGCGTCGCGCGCTCGCACCTGCCCTCATTGGTTCCCCCGGGTGATCTGCCTGCATTGCTGGCGACCCTGCAGCCGCTGCCGCATCGCGAGTACTCGATCGCCTCGGTGATGGCCGACGGTGCGGTGGAGCTGCTGCTGCGCCGCCAACTGCGCGCCGATGGAACACCGGGCATCGGCAGTGGCTGGCTGTGCGAACACGCGGCCATCGACGAACCGGTGCAGCTGCGTCTGCGCCGCAACGACAATTTCCATGGCGTGCCCGCCGATGTGCCGCTGCTGCTGATCGGCAACGGCACCGGCATCGCCGGCCTGCGCGCGCACCTGCACGAACGTGCCCGGAGTGGCGCGCGCCGCACCTGGCTGCTGTTCGGTGAGCGTACCGCCGCGCACGACTTCCACTTCGGTGAAGAACTGCAGGCGATGCTGACCGACGGCACGCTGGCGCGGCTGGATGCGGTGTTCAGCCGAGATGGCGGCGCGCATCGCTATGTGCAGGACCGGCTGCTGGCCGAAGCGGCAACGCTGCGGCAGTGGGTGGATGAAGGCACGACGATCCTGGTCTGCGGCAGCCTGCAGGGCATGGCCCCGGCGGTGGATGCGGTGATCGAGCAGGTGTTGGGTACTGCGGGCAAGGAAGCGCTGTTGCTGGCCGGTCGTTACCGGCGCGATGTGTATTGAGGTTGCCCCATCCACGCATGGCGTGGATCTACTGAACGCACCGACGCCTGCGAACCGCCCTCTTGTGGGTGCGAACCGCGTTCTGGTGGGTGCGAACCGCTTCTGGTGGGTGCGAACCTTGGTTCGCACCATGACGCGGCATCGGCGGCCGCAGCCACGCCATGCGTGGATGGCGCCCACCGGCGCCCAGCAATCATCCCGCTGCTGCACTGACCCGTATCGCCAGCAACTCGCCACCGCCCTGCAACGCGTGCCGCTGACGTTCGCCGGCCGCCAACCATGCGGTATCGCCCGCCTGCAGCGCCGGCAGCCCGCTGTCGGCACCAAACTCCGCCTGACCGGCCAGCAGATGCAGCGCCCAGGCCACGCCCGGTTCGCAGAAGAAGAACATCGCGCCCACCAGCGGCCGGTGCAGCAGTTCGGCCTGCAGCAGCTCGCGCTTCCACATCAGGTTGAAGTCGTGGGTGATGCCGGCCACCAGTTCGCCGTGCAATGTTTCCTCGCCCGCAAAGCGCACCCGCCCATGCGGTGGCAACACTTCGGCCACGCGGCCATCGTCGAAGCGCAGACGCACGCCATTGCCCTGCAGCAACACCAGTTCACGCTCCACGCCGGGGAAGGCAGAGAACGCGGCATCCTGTTCGATTTCGGCCACCGACAGGCGCAGCGCCCAGTCATCCCCCTGCGCGGGCAGGCGCAGGATCTCGCGGGTCCAGCCCAGGCCGTTGCGCCAACGTTCGCGGCGGTAGTCCAGGCTGGAGATCACCTGGCTCGGAGTGTGCAGCAGGGAGTCGATGTTCATCGGCGCATTGCATCATGCCGCGCGCCGTCGTGCATCACCGCGTGGCGAGCGTGCCCTGGCCACCGCACCCGCCGGCCAGCAGCTGCGAGTGCTTCAGCCAATCCTGGTCGGGGTAGTAAGCAAACACCATCGTGCCGCCACGCAACGCATCGATCAGCGGCCTGGCCACCGACAGGCGCACCGCCGGGCAACCCAGGCTGCGGCCCAGCCGCCCCTGCAGCTGCGCGGCAGCCGGGTTCACGTATGGCGCACCATGGATGACGATGGCTCGGTCACGCGCGCGGTCGTTGAAGCCCGGTTCCAGCCCGGCCAGGCGCAGCGAATATCCATTGCCACCCATGTAGGTCTCCTGCGCGGTGAACGCGCCGAGGCTGGACATGAAACTGCCATCGCGGTTGGAGAAGTGCTCGGTGCGGTTCTCGCCACTGTTGCGGCCATGCGCCACCCACTCCTCGAACAGCAGGCGCTGGTGGGCCAGGTCGAACACCCACAGGCGCGGCTCGGTGGACGGGCGCGAATAGTCGATCACGCTGAGGCGATCACCATTGATGCCCAGTTCCGGCCGCTGCAGCGCACAGCGCATGGCGTGCGCCGCCAGCTGCAACACGTGGCGGTCGGCCTTGGGCGCACTGCGCGACAGCAGGGCAGCCAGATCATCGGCGCTGGTGGCAAGGGCGGGCGTCTGTGCCAGCGCCGGGGCGCTGGCCGAGGTCGCCAGCAGGCCGAACGCGGCCAGCCGGCACAGGCGGGATGCAGTCATGGGCACAACGAGGGCACTCAGTTGCCCTTGAGGGTGGACCCTGGCGGCTCGGATTCCAAGACCGGCTGCATTCCGGATTCAGCCGGGCTTGGGCGGACCGCCGGCAGCGAGGTCACCAGCAGGGTCGTGCCCGGCACCAGCACCTGGTACAGCTGGCGGGCGAAATCGGCCGGCAGCGCCATCGGCAGCGAAGGCGTGGCCAGCAGGTCCGGCGTGGCCTGGGCACGGTCCTGGCCCAGCAACGGGTAGGCCGTCCACTGGTGCAGGCGCTGGTTCACGTCCAGCGGGCTGGGGGTGTCGCTGTAACCCTGCCCCATCACGAACAGCGTGGTGCCCTGGAACGCCGGCAGGGCGTCAGCCTTCAGCGGCGACTCGCCGATCATCACGCCATCGCGCAGCACGTACAGGCGCTGGTCGTGCAGGCTGACCAGGATGCCGACCTGCCCGGCCGGCGCCGCGCTGTCGTCCCACCAGGCCTGTGCCGGGGCTCCGCCCTCGGCCTCCGGCAGGGCCTGGCCGCGCGCGTTCACCGGCGCCAGCACCGACGGATAGGCCAGGGTCATCGGTGAGCTCTTGGCATCGGCCACGACCACGGTATCGCCGCGCTGGGTTTCGCTGAACAGCTTCTGCGCGAAGGCCTGCGGCAGGCGCACGCAGCCGTGCGAGGCGGGATGCCCGGGCAGGCTGCCGCCATGCAGGGCGATGCCGTCCCAGGTCAGCCGCTGCATGTACGGCATCGGCGCGCTGTTGTAGAGGTTGGACCTGTGGTCCTTGTCCTTCTGCAGGATGGTGAACACGCCGGTTGGCGTCTCGTGCCCGGCCTTGCCCGAGCTGATCGTGGTCAGGCCGATGGCAATGCCGTTGCGGTAGACGTAGGCGCGCTGCTCATCGAGGCTGACCACCAGCACGATCGGGCCGGTCGGCGAGATTTCCGGATGCCAGAGGTATTCGCCCGGCTTGAGGTCGGTCGGCCCGCGCACTTCAGCGCTGCTGGCTGCGGCAGCCGTGGGCTTGGCAGCCGCTGTCGGCGCAGCGGCATGGGCCAGCAGCGGCAGGGCCAGTGCAAGGGCGAGCATCAGGGTGGTGGGGCGGAGCGGGAGCATCCAGCGGGGGTCCTTTCCATGCGGTGCGGCCACCGTACACCATCGGCCCGTGGTGGCCGCGGCAAAACCAGGCGCCGGAAATGAAACTGCCCGGCGACACAGCCATGTGTCGTACCGGGCAATCGTTACGTCCTTGTCGGCCTGCTGCCGCCCCCTCGCATCCTGCGCTGTGGGGGTAGCGTTGCATCCTGCACGCGGCCGCGTCTGTCCTGCTTGTATCTCAGCCCCTTCCACAGGTCTGTGATGCCACCATCCTGGTGATTGGTGCCGCGTCCTGCGGCGGTCGGTGGTCACGGCCGTCCTGTCCGTGACCGCTGAACCAGCTTCCTGCCGGTTCCGACGATTCCTGCTGTCAGCGCCTCGGTACGGTTCGCACCGGTACCGATCCGGGTACCGGATCCGCCGGCAACAACCTGTTGCCTACGGTGATCCGCTGTCGATTCCGTTCGACGATTGCTTTCCCTATCCCCTTCACCTGCGTCAGGTCCTCGACGCGATGAAACGGGCCGTGTCTGCGCCGGTGCTCGACGATCGCCTCGGCCTTGGCGGCTCCGACCATCGTCAATCCCTGCTGCAGCGCCTGGGCATCGGCGCGGTTGATGTCGATCGGTTCGGCGGCATGCGCCCCAGCGATCCCCATGACCAGCACCAGTGCCCTCAACACGACAAACCAAGGCACAACGTGTATCTCCTTGTGATTCTGGCCGCCCCGACCGGCAATCCCGTCGGTAGGAACAGTGTCCGTCACCACATGCACACAGCCTATCGGTTTCCCGGATTTCCGTAAGCCAGCCAAATACCCGACGTGATGTAGGAAAAACCCTACCCGTGGCACAGGCGTAGAATGGCCGGATCAGCCCATGCAACCGGAGTTTCAGATGGACAGCGCCAAGCTCGGCCAATTCGTCAATGACAAGTGGGACAGCGAGATCGTCCCGCAGTTGGTCGACTACATCCGCATTCCCAACAAGTCGCCGATGTTCGACGCCAATTGGGTGCAGAACGGCTACATGGAACAGGCGGTCACGCTGATGGAGAACTGGGCCAGGGCCCAGCAGCTGCCCGGCCTGAAGGTTGAAGTGGTGCGCCTGGAAGGCCGTACCCCGCTGATCTTCCTGGAAATTCCGGCCACCGGCGCCGAGACCGGCGACGACACCATCCTGCTCTACGGCCACCTGGACAAGCAGCCGGAAATGACCGGCTGGGACGACGACCTCGGCCCGTGGACCCCGGTCCTGCGCGGCGACAAGCTGTATGGCCGCGGCGGCGCCGATGACGGCTACGCCATCTTCGGCTCGCTGGCCGCCGTGCTGGCGTTGCAGGCCCAGGGCCTGCCGCACGCCCGCTGCGTGGTGCTGATCGAAGCCTGTGAAGAGTCGGGCAGCTACGACCTGCCAGCCTACGTCGACCACCTCGCCGACCGCATCGGCAAGCCGTCGCTGGTGGTCTGCCTGGATTCGGGCTGCGCCAACTACGACCAGTTGTGGTGCACCACCTCGCTGCGCGGCCTGACCGGCGGCAATTTCACCGTGAAGGTGCTCAACGAAGGCGTGCATTCCGGCGATGCCTCCGGCGTGATCCCGTCCAGCTTCCGCCTGCTGCGCCAGATCCTTTCGCGCATCGAGGATCAGGAGACCGGCCGCATCCTGATCGACGGCATGAACGTCGAGATCCCGGCCGAACGCCTGGAACAGGCCAAGCGTGCCGCCGAAGTGGTGGATACCGAGATCTTCGAGAAGTTCCCGATGGTCGACGGTCTGCGCCCGATGAACGAGGACCTGACCGAGCTGGTGCTCAACCGCACCTGGCGCCCGGCGCTGTCGGTCACCGGCGTCGGCGGCATGCCGCCGCTGGAATCGGCCGGCAACGTGCTGCGCCCGCAGACCTCGGTGAAGCTGTCGCTGCGCCTGCCGCCGACGGCCGATGGCAAGACCTGCGGCGAGCTGCTGAAGGAAGCGCTGCTGCGCGACCCGCCGAACGGCGCGCAGGTCACCCTGGACCTGGAAAAGGCCTCCACCGGCTGGAACGCCCCGGCCATGGCGCCGTGGCTGACCCAGGCCATCGACGACGCCAGCCAGGCCTTCTTCGGCAAGCCGGCGATGTACATGGGCGAAGGCGGCTCGATCCCGTTCATGGGCATGCTGGGCGAGAAGTTCCCCGGTGCCCAGTTCATGATCACCGGCGTGCTCGGCCCGCACTCCAATGCGCACGGCCCGAACGAGTTCCTGCACATCCCGATGGGCAAGAAGGTCACCGCCTGCGTGTCCAAGGTGATCAGCGAGCACTACGCGGCCAGCCTGCGCGGCGAGACCAGCGGTTCGCCGGTGGCTGCCGACAGCGGCACCCGCCACGGCGACCACGGCTGCTGCTGATCCGGCACCCGTGACGGACGCAGCCAGGCCTTGCTAGGCTGCGTCCACCCTTGGCGGAAATCGCGCGCATGAATGGTCTGTTCGGCAGCAGCAGCTGGCTCTACATCATCCTGGTCGGCTTCTTCGTCGGCCTGCTCGGGCGTTTCTTCATGCCCGGCAACAACCGCATGGGCTGCCTGCTGACCATCGTGCTGGGCATCCTTGGCGCCCTGGTGGCCGGCTGGTTCGGCCAGTACATGGGCTGGTACGCCCCCGGTGAGCCGGCCGGTTTCCTCGGTGCGGTAGTGGGTGCGGTGGCCGTGCTGGCCGTGCTGCGCCTGTTCAGCGGCCGTCGCTGACCCCGTCCCTCCTTCCCTTCCTGTTCCCGACGTTGGCGCGCCCGGCGCGCCCGGATATGCCTGCATGACCGAACCCGCCTCCGATCCCCAGCGCAGCGCGCAGCGCCTGCAGTGGGCCCGTACCCAGCTTGATGATGCCAACGCGGTGGTCGAACGCGCCTCGGTCGATGCCGGCATGCGCAGTTACTGGCGCACCACCAGCACGCGCGGCAGCCACATCGTGATGGATGCCCCGCCGGGGCTGGAAGATCCGAGGCCGTGGCTGCGCATGCGCGGCCTGCTGCACGACAACGGCCTGCGCGTGCCCATGCTGCTGGCGCAGGATCTGGATGCCGGCTTCCTGCTGCTGGAAGATCTCGGCGGCCCGACCCTGGCCAGGATCCTCGACGAGCGCAATGCCGATGAATGGTTCGGCCGTTCGATCGAACAGCTGCTGCGCCTGCAGGCGATCCCGGTGCCGGCCGACTTCGGCCAGTTTGGCGAGGCGCTGCTGCAGCGCGATGCCGGCCTGTTCGACGAATGGTTCCTGCAGCGCCACCTGAACCTGGAGCTGGACTGCGGCGAGATCGAAGGGCTGCAGCTGGTACACCGCCGCTTGATGGACAACGCGCTGGGCCAGGCCCAGCTGATGACCCATCGCGACTACATGCCGCGCAACCTGATGCCGGTCGACGATGGCCCCGCAGTGCTGGATTTCCAGGACCTGGTGCGCGGCCCGATCGCCTACGATGCGGTGAGCCTGTTCAAGGACGCGTTCCTTAGCTGGCCGCTGGAGCGTGTGGACGAGTGGCTGGCGCAGTACCACGAGCGTGCCCGTGACGCCGGCCTGCCGGTGCCCGACCGCGCCACCTTCCTGCGCGATGCCGACTGGATGGGCATCCAGCGCCACGTGAAGATCCTGGGCCTGTTCTGCCGGCTGCGTTACCGCGACAACAAGGGCCATTACCTCGACGACGCACCGCGCTTCATCACCTATCTGGATGAAGTGCTGCCGCGCTATCGGGAACTGGCACCGCTGCAGCAGCTGCTGGACGAGCGCATCAAGCCGGCGCTGGCCGAGCTGGGTGCACCGATGCGCGTGGCCCGATGAAGGCGCTGGTCTTTGCCGCCGGCCTCGGCGAGCGCATGCGCCCGCTGACCCTGCACACGCCCAAGCCGCTGCTGGAAGTGGCTGGCAAGCCGTTGATCGTCTGGCACCTGGAACGCCTGGCCGCACTCGGCGTGCGCGAGGTGGTGGTCAACACCGCATGGCTGGCCGAACAGTTCCCGGCGACGCTGGGCGATGGCAGCCAATGGGGCCTGCACCTGCATTTCCTGTACGAAGGAGCGACCCCGCTGGAGACCGGCGGTGGCATCCTCAACGCCCTGCCGGCGCTGGGCGATGCCCCGTTCCTGGTGGTGAACGGCGACATCTGGACCGATTTCGATTTCGCCACGCTGCCGCGCGAGCCGCGGGGCCAGGCGCACCTGGTGCTGGTCGACAATCCGGTTCAGCACCCGCACGGTGACTACCGCCTCGATACGCAGGGGGTGCTGCACCACGATCGCGAAGGACCGTGCCTGACCTATGCCGGCATCGGCGTGTACCGTCCTTCGATCGTGGCCGACTGGCGCACGGTGATCGGCGAGGCGCCGGGCAGCGAGCGGCTGCCGCCGAAGTTCTCGGTGGTGCCGCTGCAGAAGCATTTCATGGCGGAGGGGTTGATGACCGGGCAGCACCATCGCGGGCGCTGGACCGATGTCGGCACCGTGGATCGGCTGCGCGCGCTGGATGCTGAGTTGGCGGCGAACGGCTGAGCCCCTCGTGGCTGGACTCATTGAAAGCAGAAGCCGTGCTTGGCCGGTCGGGGTGGGCTGCGCAGGGGACGCTGCAAGTACGTCCATGTAAGCTCGGTCGCCGCATCCATGCGGCTCACGCCCCTGCGCAGCCCACCCCGACCGGCCTCTGACAGTTTCCGTGCGCGTCCAGCCACGGAAAAGAAAAAAGAAAAGCAAAAGCGGGTCGCTTCGCTGCGCTTGCTCTGGTGACGACCAAGGTCGACACCCACCAACAGCAGTCAGCAGTGCAGTACGCAGTCCCGGCAGATCGCGGCCAACTGTCGAAGGCGGGGTGGGTCCGGTTGCGGGGGCGTGAGCCGCATGGATGCGGCGACCGAGCTTACATGGACGTACTTGCAGCGTCCCCCGCAACCGGACCCACCCCGCCATCCCACGGAGATGGCCAGCTTTTGACGTTGACGTTGATTCGGCGGGTGCAGGGCGCAGCCCTGCAAACAAACCCCACCCTCAGTAGCGGGGCCGGCCTTCTTCCAGCACCTGGCGCAGGAACGGCACGGTGATCCGCCGCTTCGCCGCCAGCGACTCGCGGTCCAGCCAGTCCAGCAGCGTGATCAACCCACCCAGCTCGCGCCCGGTGTGCGACAGCAGCCACTCGATGGATGCCTCGTCGATCGCCAGGCCGCGTCGCAGCGCGCGTTCGCGCAGCACCGCTGCCCGCCCCTCCTCATCCAGCGGCTGCAGCAGCACGCGCACGCACTGGCCCAGCCGTGAACGCAGGTCCGGCAGCACCAGGCCCAGCGCTTCCGGGGCCTTCTGCGCCGTGTACAGCACGGTCACGCCTGCAGCGCGCGCGCGGTTGTGGAAATCGAACAGCGCGATCTCGTCGTCGCGGTTGCCGGCAACCTCGTCCAGGCCGTCCAGCGCCACCAGCTCGCGCGCTTCCAGCCCATCCAGCGCCGCACGCACGCGGCCGGCCGCACTGGCCAGCGGCACATAGGTCGGCAGGCGCCCTGCCTGCTCGGCGCTGGAACACATCGCCAGCGCCTGGTGGGTCTTGCCCGTGCCCGCCGCACCTTCCAGGTAGACCCAATCGTGGCTGGCACCCACCGCGATCGCGCGCAGCTGCGCCAGCGCGCCATCCGGCGCGCCGATGAAGGTCTCCAGGCGCTGGTCCCGCGGGTAATGCAGGGCCAGCGGCAGTTGCGGCACACCCATCACTTCAGGTCGGGGCCTTTTTCGTTCGGAACGATGATATGGGGCGCATCGACCACGCCGTCAAGCACGATTGCCGGCTTCTCGCCCACGTACAGCTCGCTCTGGCGGTAACGCTGGTGCGCGTAGCGCAGCAGCACGTTGGTCACCGCCGCCACCGGCAGCGCCAGCAGCATGCCGAGGAAGCCGAACAGCTGGCCGCCGGCCATCACCGCGAAGATCACCGCTACCGGGTGCAGGCCGATCTTGTCACCGACGATGCGTGGGGTCAGCACGTAGCTCTCCAGCAGCTGGCCCACGGTGAACACCACGCCCACCAGGATCAGCAGCTTCAGGTCGAAGCCCTGTGCCTGCACCAGCGCGGCGATCACCGCCATCAGCACGCCGGTGGTCGCGCCCAGGTACGGGATGAAACTGATCAGACCGGCAATCAGGCCAATCAGCAGGCCCAGCTTGAGGCCGACCAGCGACAGGCCGCCGGCATAGATCACGCCCAGTGCCAGCATCACCAGGAACTGGCCGCGGATGAACGCACCCAGCACCTCGTTGGACTCACGCGCCAACGCGCTGATGGTGCCAATGTGGTTGCGCGGAATCACCGACGCCACGCGCTCGACCAGCTTGTCCCAATCACGCAGGAAGTAGAACGCCAGGATCGGCAGCAGCAGGATGTTGACCACCCAGGTCACCATCGCGAAGCCGGAGCGCGAGACGTAGCCCATGAACGTGGTGGCGAAGCCGCCGGCCTGCTGCCAGTGGCTGCGCACCCATTCGATCAGGCGGTCCGGGTCCAGCCACTGCATCACTTCCAGGCCGGTCTTCTGCTCGAACCAGGGAATCCCCTTCTCCATCAGCCACGCCTGTGCCTGCGGGGCAACCGCGATCAGGGTGGTGATCTGGCGCTCGATCATCGGTACCAGCACCAGCAGCAGCGCCACGATCACCAGCACCATCGCCGCGAACACCAGCACCACGCCGGTCATGCGCGAGCGACCGGTGGCCTCGATGCGGTCCACCAGCGGGTCACCCAGCCAGGCCAGCGCCAGCGCCAGCACGAACGGGGTCAGGATCGGCGCCAGCAGCCACACCACCCAGCCGATCAGGCCGGCGAACAGGATGTATTTCAGGCGGCGCAGGAACTGCGCGATTTCCGCTTCCGGGGTCAGAGTCATCGCAGGCGGTACTCGTTGCTGACCGGGGCGGCCACCGGGGTACCGGTGGTGTCGTCGATCGGAGCGGGCAGGGCCGGCAGCGGAGCGCTCGGCACCAGCACGCCGTTGTCGCCCAGCATGCGGTTGAAGCCGGCCAGGCCGGTGGTCATCTCCAAGTTCAGCTCCAGCTGGCCAGCCGAGGCATGCAGGGGGGTGACATTGCGCACCACCGGCACCTCGCGCAGGCCGGCGGCCAGACGCAGGTAGTCGTCGGCGCTGTTGATGCCGGTGACCACCACACGGTAGGTCCCGGCCTGACCGACGGCGGCGCCGGCCTTGGCATAGCGTTTGACCAGCGCATCGGCGGCGCCGTCGGCACCGGCCGCCATCGCGCGCATGGCGTTGGCGTCCTTGCTGGTCCACTTGTTCAGTTCACGGCCGTTGTCGACGAACACCCAGTCCGCCTGCCAGCCGCCATTGGCGCGGTACAACTTGCCGATCAGCTGCATCGGCGGCGAGTAGCGCGAGGAGGCACGGGCCACGGCGGCACTGTCCTGGCGCCAGATCGCACCCGCCAGCGCCTGTTCGGCGGCGCCACCACTGGGCAGGCCCAGCTTGTAGCCGCGCTCGATGGCGCGGTTCAGCAACGGCCGGGCGGCGTTGGCCTGCTGCACGCTGACCAGGCGCGGGCCACTGCCATCGTCGACGGCCAGCCACAGCACCGGCTTCGGTCGCGGCTGCGGCCACAGCGGCAGGCCCAGCGCCGACACCAGCGAGTCGACATCATCCTCGCGGAAGCGGGCCACCAGCAGGGTACGGAAGCTGGGGGCGCCACTGGCGCCCACGCTCTGGTCCTGCTTGTAGTCGTAGCTGGCCACGTAGTCCTTGGCGTTGCGCAGCGCCTGCACCACGCCGGGGCGGGACATCACGCTGCGGTCGCCGGACAGCTTGCCCAGTACCACGCTCAGGGCGCGGGCCAGGGCGCCGTTGCGATCGGCCTCGGCTTGGCTGTTGACGGGCACTTCGGCCTCGTACGCGCCACTGGCGGTGGCGACATCACCCTCGGTGCGAAGGCCGCTCTGGGCCATCGTGGCCACCGGCAGGCTCAGCGCAAGGAGCAGGGTCAGAATCAGGCTGCGGCGCATCAGGACATCCATTGGCTCGACGTATCCGGGGGAATTGTTGCCCGAATACGGCCTTTGCGCCAATGCGGCCTGTTAAAATCGCCCGTTCAACCCCTGCCAGCGCCGACGCCCGTGACCAACACCCCGTCTTCCGCCCCCTCCCCCCTCACCTACCGTGACGCGGGGGTCGACATCGACGCCGGCAATGCGCTGGTCGAGCGGATCAAGCCCCTGGTCAAGCGCAGCTTCCGCCCGGAAGTGATGGGCGGCCTGGGTGGCTTCGGTGCCCTGTTCGACCTGTCCAACAAGTACCGCGAGCCGGTGCTGGTGTCGGGTACCGACGGCGTGGGCACCAAGCTGAAGCTGGCCCACCAGCTGAACCGCCACGATACGATCGGCATCGACCTGGTCGCCATGTGCGTGAACGACGTGCTGGTGCAGGGCGCCGAACCGCTGTTCTTCCTGGACTACTTCGCCACCGGCAAGCTGGACATCGACACCGCCGCAGCGGTCGTGGGCGGCATCGCCAACGGCTGCACCGAGGCCGGCTGTGCGCTGATCGGCGGCGAAACCGCTGAAATGCCCGACATGTACGCCCCCGGCGAATACGACCTGGCCGGCTTCACGGTCGCCGCAGTGGAGAAGAGCGAGCTGAAGGACGGCGCCAGCGTGGCCGCCGGCGACGTGCTGATCGGCATCGCCTCCTCCGGCCCGCACTCCAACGGCTACTCGCTGGTGCGCCGCATCTACGACCGCGCCGGTCGCCCGGCCGATCTGGAACTGGAAGGCGGCGTGAAGCTGGTCGATGCGCTGATGGCACCGACCCGCCTCTATGTGAAGCCGATCCTGTCGCTGCTGAAGTCGCACGGCGAGGCCATCCATGGCATGGCCCACATCACCGGCGGCGGCCTGACCGAGAACATCATCCGCGTAGTGCCCGACGGCCTCGGCCTGGACATCCAGGCGTCGTCATGGGCCCTGCCGCCGGTGTTCCAGTGGCTGCAGAAGGAAGGCGCGGTGGCCGACAGCGAGATGTGGCGCACCTTCAACTGCGGCATCGGCTTCGTGCTGATCGTCGCAGCGGACCAGGTGGCTGCCGTTTCCGATGCAGTCAAGGCGCAGGGCCTGGAGCACTGGACCATCGGCCAGGTGGTCACCGCCGAAGGCGCCGAACGCGTCCACATCGGCTGACGCCGGCAACCCAGGAGCCCCGCATGGACGCAACGCCCCCTTTGTCGCCCGCCCCCGTGCCGCCGCCGCTGGCGACGGTACCGCCGTTCAGCGCGCAGGATGCCGACCACCTGCGCATGCTGGCCATCGCACACTACGTGGTCGGTGGCCTGATCGTGCTGTTCTCGCTGATCTTCATCCTGCACATCGTGATCGGCATCGCCGCGTTGACCGGCAGCCTGCCGATGAAGTCCGGCGGCGAGCCCTCCTCGCTGGAGGAACAGCGCCTGATGGGCTGGGTGTTCACCGTTCTCGGCTGCGTCGTCGTGTTCGGTGGCATCACGCTGGGCGCGTTCGTGGCCTATGCCGGCCGCTGCCTGTCCCGCCGCCGTCGCCATCTGCTGTGCCTGATCGCGGCTGGCCTGGCCTGCCTGTTCACGCCGGTCGGCACGGTGCTGGGGGTGTTCAGCCTGATCACCCTGCTGCGCCCGCAGGTCAAGGCCGCCTTCGACCTTCCCGCCGCGACCGCATGACCGCCTCCGGCAATCCACCGCCGCTGCCGCATCAGACCCTGGCACAGCTGCAGCTGACCAGCCATCTGCAGACACTGAGAGTGCTGTTCTACGCCCTGGCCGGTTTCCACTGGGTCGCCGCAGTGGCGTTCCTCGGCCTCAGCGGCTGGGTGGCCCAGTCGCGCGGGTTGGAGGATGCCTGGATGCTGACCACGGTCTATGCGTCCATCGCCGTGCTGGCCGCCGTGCTGGGGTTCGTGCAGCTGCACACCGCGCGCCAGCTGTCACATCGCACCGGGCTGGCCTGGTGCCAGCGCGCGGCGTGGCTGGGCGTGCTGGCTGGACCACTGGGCATGGCGTTGGCCGCCTATGCCTGGGTGTTCCTGTCCAAGCCGGAAATGGCTGCGCTGTTCGACCGCGGTGATCACCTCAGTGCCTGAACCTGCCGGCAGACGCCCCGTCCTCATCTGATCGATTTCCCATGTCCGCGCCTGCCCTCCCGACGTCTGATTCGCCCACCACCCGCCGCTTCCCGGTCCCGAAGAAGTGGGCTTTCGCTGCCGTACTGGCGGTCTTCGCGATCAGCTGGATCCACCCGCTGTGGCCCATCGAGCAGGCCCTGCACAGCACGCTGACCGTGGTCGGTCTGGCCGCCCTGCTGTGGGTCGACCGCCGCGGCGGCTGGCTGGGCAATGGCGCCTTCATCGCCATCTGCGGCTTCATCGCCCTGCACTGCGTGGCGGCGCGCTGGCTGTATTCCAACGTGCCCTACGACGCCTGGGCGCAGATGCTGACCGGCTGGTCGCCGAATGCGGCCTTCGGCTGGCAGCGCAACCATTTCGACCGCCTCATCCACTTCCTCTTCGGCGTCTGCTTCACCCCCGCACTGCTGCAGCTGGCCCGTCATGCGTGGCCGGCGCTGCGCCTGGGCCAGGCCTTCACCCTGGCGGTGATGACGGTGATGTGTGCCAGCCTGGTCTACGAATGGTTCGAATGGGCCATCGCGCTGGCGCTGTCGCCGGATGCCGCCGAAGCCTACAACGGCCAGCAGGGTGACATGTGGGATGCGCATGCCGACATGCTGATGGCGACCGTCGGCAGCCTGCTGACCTGGCCTCTGATCCGCCGGAGTTCCCTGCAATGACCGCCCCAACCCGCATCGCTGTGCTCGCCTCGGGCCGCGGCAGCAACCTGCAGGCCATCCTCGACGCGATCGGCAGCGGCCGCCTGCCGGCCGAGGTGGTCGGCGTGTTCTCCGACCGCCCCGCCGCAGAGGCCCTGCTGCGTGTCGATGCCGGCCTGCGCTGGGCGCATGCACCGAAGGAATTCAGCGACCGCGCCAGCTACGAGCAGGCGCTCGGCGATGCGCTTGCCGCGGTACAGCCGGACTGGATCGTCTGTGCCGGCTACATGCGCATCCTTGGTCCGGCCTTCGTGCAGCGTTTCGATGGCCGCCTGGTCAACATCCACCCGTCGCTGCTGCCGCTGCACAAGGGCCTGGACACCCACGCGCGGGCGCTGCAGGCCGGTGACGCCGAGCATGGCGCCAGCGTGCACCTGGTGGTCCCCGAACTGGATGCCGGCGCGGTGCTGGCGCAGGCCCGCGTGCCGGTGCGGCCCGGCGATGACGCGCAGGCGCTGGCCGCACGCGTGCTTGCGGTGGAGCATCCGCTGCTGATCGCCACACTGCAGCTGCTGTGCGAGGGCCGCCTGGCTGAACGGGAGGGTCAGCCCTGGCTGGACGGTCACCCCCTGTTTAGCCCCTTGGCCCTAGATTCCGCCGGAAACCTGAACCGGTAACGCTCTTGCACACGCCCCGCTGACTGCGGGGCTGGCATCCTGCCCCCTCCTGCGGTTCCTGTCCTCCATGAAGACCACGACGCTGCTGTCCACTTCACTGCTGTTGTCGCTTGCCGTGCTTCCCGCTGTGGGCTGGGGCCAGGCGCAGCCGCCTGCGGCTTCACCGCCGCCCACACCCGCTGCGCTGCCACCGAACGAGCCCAGTGTGCCGCTGTTGCCGGCACTGGCCTGGGAGCCGCCGCCGCTGCAGCCGTTCACCGCCACCTACCAGGCCTTCTACAAGGGCAAGGAAGCGGGTGATGCCAGCATGCAGGTCACCCACACCGGCGGCAGCCAGTGGCGCGTGGACATGCAGGTGGTCGGCCGCCGCGGCTTTGCCAGCGTGCTCGGTCTGAACATCGAGCAGAGCACGGTGTTCGAGGAGCGCAGTGGCGTCTACGCACCGCTCAGCCAGAGCACGGTGCGCAAGGGCCTGTTCCTGGGCAAGAAGGCCGTGGGCACTTACAACTGGCAGGCCGGCACCGCGCAATGGACCGGCGACGTCAAGAAGGAGCGCGCGCAGCCGATCCCGCTGCGGGCCGGCGACCAGAGCGCGCTGCTGATCAACCTGGCGATCATGCGCGATGCGCGTCCGGGCGCCACCATGCATTACCGCTACGTGGACATGGGCAAGGTCCGCGAACACGACTACCAGGCCGCGCCGCAGACCGAGAACGTCGAGGTCGGCGACCTGTCCTACAACGCGCTGCGGGTCTACCGGACCAACGGTGGCAGAAACGAAACCATTCTCTGGATCGCCAACGGTGTCCCCACCCCGGTGCGCATCCTGCAACGCGAAGACGGCGAAGACCGCGTCGACCTGCGCCTGATCGAATACCAAGGAGTCTGAGCATGAATACCCTGACCCGCCCCCTCACCTGGATCGCAGCCGCTGCCCTGACCGTGGCCAGTCTGCCGGCCATGGCGCTGGAACCGTTCAAGGCGGATTACCTGGCCAGCTACATGGGCATGCAGGCCAACGGCACCATGACCCTGGCCAGCGAAGGCAGCAACAAATGGCGCTACAGCCTGCAGGTGAAGAACCAGCTGGCCGACCTCAGCCAGAGCACGGTGTTCGAGGAAGTGCGTGGCCAGCTGCGCCCGCTCAGCAGCCAGGACCGTTCGGCACTGCTGGTGAAGAAGCGCAACGTGCAGGCCAACTACAACTGGACCAGCAACCAGGCCACCTGGACCGGCGACATCAAGCCGGACCGTGCGGGCCCCATCGCGCTGAAAGCAGGCGACATGGACGCGCTGCTGATCAACCTGGCGATCGCCCGTGACCTGGCCGCCGGCAAGCCGCTGACCTATCGCATGGTGGACGAAGGCCGGATCAAGAACATGACCTACCGCGTGATCGGCAAGGAATCGATCACCGTGGCCGGCAAGAGTTACGAGGCGACCAAGGTCTCGCGCGCCGATGGCAACAAGGAGCTGATCGCCTGGATCGTGCCGGACTTCCCGGTGCCGGCGCGCATGCTGCAGCGTGAGAGCGGCCGCGATGCGCTGGACCTGACCATCAAGGCGATGAACTGAGTGCCGGGGTCGGATCCCATCCCCTCGGGGATGGGCTCCGACC
>NZ_JAPTFQ010000081.1:0-20901 GCF_030985535.1 Stenotrophomonas sp. Sm2128 | reverse complement strand
CCCCCCCCCCCCCCCCGCCACTACCGATGATGGGCTGGCCTGCACCGGTATAATCAGGGCCTCTTCACTGCTGTGGCCGCCCCCCCTTGAACGAAACGCCCGAACCCGTCGTCTCCGAGCTGATCGACCTGCTCACGCTGGAGCGGCTGGAGGACAACCTGTTCCGCGGGCAGAGCCGCGACATCGGCACCAAGTACGTGTTCGGCGGGCAGGTGCTGGGCCAGGCGCTGGCCGCAGCGCAGGCCACGGTCGACAATGGCCGCCACGTGCACTCGCTGCACGCCTATTTCCTGCGCGCTGGCAACATCGACCACCCGATCGTCTACGACGTGGACCGCACCCGCGATGGCGGCAGCTTCTCGGTGCGCCGGGTCACCGCGATCCAGCACGGCAAGGTGATCTTCTTCTGCGCGGCCTCGTTCCAGCAGGCCGAGACCGGCGCCGAACACCAGCACAAGATGCCCGAAGTGCCACAGCCGGAAGACATCGAGCCGAATCGTCCGCTGCCGGCGGAAGTGCTCGAACGCCTGCCGATCAAGGTGCAGCGCTGGCTGTCGCGCGGTGGCCCGTTCGAGTTCCGCCACGTGTACCCGCGCGACGAACTGAACCCACCCAAGCGCCCGCCCTACCACCAGGTGTGGCTGCGCCTGAGCGAACCGGTGGGCGATGCGCCGGAGCTGCACCAGGCGCTGCTGGCCTACGCCTCCGACTTCCACCTGCTGGGCACGGCGACCTT
Source organism: Stenotrophomonas sp. Sm2128 (assembly GCF_030985535.1). NCBI lineage: Bacteria > Pseudomonadati > Pseudomonadota > Gammaproteobacteria > Lysobacterales > Lysobacteraceae > Stenotrophomonas > Stenotrophomonas sp. Sm2128. Next base: position 20,165 of record NZ_JAPTFQ010000081.1, on the reverse strand, counting down.
CCCGCACGGTATCAGCTACTACCACCCGCACGTGCAGATGGCCTCGCTCGACCACGCGATCTGGTTCCACCGCCCGTTCCGCGCCGACGACTGGCTGCTGTATTCGCTGGACAGCCCCAGCGCGCAGGATTCGCGCGGCCTGGCCCGCGGCCAGTTCTTCACCCGCAATGGCGTGCTGGTGGCCAGCACCGCGCAGGAAGGCCTGATCCGCGTCGTTCCCGACCAGGCCGCGGCCGCTGCCGTGCCAGCCAAGGAGTAACCCCATGCGCCAGATCTTCAGCAGCCAGCGCGTGGAAACCGTCGAAGGCGTGGCCGAGCTCCTGCGCGAGCATGGCATCGACGTCAAGGTGACCAACGGGCGCTCGTACAAGACCCGCCGCCGCGGTCAGTTCAGCTATACCGACCTGGGCAACGCCAACGCCTATCCGGCGGTGTGGATCGTACGCGCCGACGACCAGCCGCGCGCGCGTGAAATCCTGCGCGAGGCGCGCCTGCTCGACACCACCCGTCGCGACCACCCGACCGCCGAGTTCGCCTTCCGCGACGCGCCGGAACCGGGCAGTGGCGGCCGCAGCTGGGCCTGGCGCATCCGCATCGCCCTGCTGGTGGTGATCGCCGGCGTGGCGTTGGTGATCGGCCTGCGCCATCGTGGTGCCCCGGCACCGGTCGCACCGGCCCCTGCCCCGCAGGCCCAGCCGCAGCGGGCACAGCCGGCACCGCAGGCCGCGCCGGAAGAGGAAGAAGTGCGGGTCCGCATCCAGCCCTCAAAATGACGCACGGGTAGTGCCGGCCGCTGGCCGGCAGCCGCAAAAAAGGGGACGGAGGGGATCAAGTCGTTTGTGCCTCAAACGACTTGATCCCCTCCGTCCCCTTTTTTGTCATGAGGATGCCGGCCAGCGGCCGGCACTACCGCACAGAAAGTCGGTCACATTGGGCGCGCGGCTCCGTCATGGGACACAATCCCAGCAGGAGAGCCGCCGCCATGACGACGTTCGCCGCATCGATCGACCAGACCCTGGAACGCGAACTGCCGGCCGCCGCCAGCGGTTGCCAGCACGCCTATGGCCGCATCGTGCTGGCCTGCCAGAACACGGTCACCGCCATCGCGCTGGCCATCACCCGCGACCGCCAAGCCAGCGAGGACATCGCCCAGGAAGCCTTCGTCAAGGGCTGGCAGCAGCTGCACCAGCTACGCAGTTCGACCAGCTTCCTGCCCTGGCTTCGGCAGATCACCCGCAACCTGGCCCGCGATTGGCTGCGTGCACAACGTGGCCGGCCGCTGACCGGCGAGGCCGCCGAGGTGGCGATGGGCATGGCCGCCGACCCTTCACCGGGCGCGGCCGACCGCCTGCAGCGGGTGGAAGAAGAGATCGCCGCCGAGGACATCATTTCCGCGTTGCCGGCCGACAGCCGCGAAGTCCTGCTGCTGTACTACCGCGAAGGGCAGCGCTCGCAACAGGTCGCCGACCTGCTCGGGCTCAGCGATGCGGCCGTGCGCAAGCGCCTGTCACGTGCACGTGCCCTGGTGCGCGACGGCCTGCTGCAGCGCTTCGGTGAGTTCGCGCGCAGCAGCGCACCCAGTGCCGCGTTCGCTACGGCGGTGGTTTCGATGGTACTGGTGGCCGCGCCCGGCACGGCCAGCGCAGCGATCCTGCTCGGCACCGGTGTCGGTGTGGGCGGCAGCAAGCTGGGCCTGGGCGGCGTCAGTGCCGCAGGCGGGGCAGCCATGGGTTCACTGACGGCCGCCGCCAGCCAGCTGCACCTGATTCCCGCCAGCGACTGGGCCACCGTTGCCGGGGGCGTCGTCGGCGGCATCATCGGCAGCTACCTGGGCGGCCGCTTCCTGCTGCGCTTCGCAGACACCCAGCAGGAACGAACAGCAGTGCGGCGCTTCGTGCACCTCAATACGTTCACCGCGATGGTCGTCTGCACCAGCCTGCTGATCTCGCTGATGCTGCAGGTGCCAATCTGGCTGCAACTTGCGATTCTCGTCATCGGCCTAGGTACGGTGAACTACCAGTGCCTGGTGCCGCTGCAGCGCGTGATGGCACCCATGATCGCGCGCGATTCAGCGCGGCGCGGCCGCAGCGGAACCAACTGGAAATACGAATCCGTGTACGGGCGCACCGGCATCATCGGGGCGAACGTATTCGTGATCGGCCTGGTGGTATATGCGCTGATGCGCAACGGAAACGTGTAACGGACAACGCCGGCAGCCTGCCGGCGTTGTCGTCATTCACTGCGTTGACCCTCAGCGCTGCGGCTTCGGCGCAGCGCCATCACGCGGACCGCCATGGCGCGGGCCACCGTGCATCGGGCCCTTGGCGGCGTCGAACTCGGCCTTGCTCAGCTGGCCGTCCTTGTTGGTGTCGGCGGCAGCGAACCAGGCATCACGATGCTGCTTCATGCGCAGCTCGCGGTCGGCCTTGTCCAGGTAGCCGTCCTTGTTCAGATCAAGCTGGTCGAAGCGCGCGGCCAAGCGCGGATCGGCCTTGGCTTCCTCGCGGCTGATGCGGCCGTCCTTGTTGACGTCCAGCTTGGCCCAGCGCTCACCGCCGTGGCCACGTCGCCCATGCTGCCAGCGCGGCAGCTCATCGCGCGAGAGCTTGCCGTCCTTGTTCTTGTCCAGCTCGTCGAACTTCGCGGCCAGGCGCGGGTTGGCGGCGGCCTCGCTGCGGTCGATGACGCCGTCGCCGTTGGTGTCCAGCCTGGCCGGGCGCGGCGCGGGCGTGGTCGGGGTGTCGGCGGCCAGCGCGATACCGGAAGCGGAGGTGCCCAGCAGCAGGGCCAGCAGCAGGGGGGTACGGATCATGAGGTCACTCCTGGGGATGGGAACAGCGTCGGGGTGATCACTTCACCCTCGGGGGACAACAACGCCCGGGCGCGACGTCGGTTGACGCTACTGCCGATTCCATTCATCCGCCGGACAGTCGCCGCCACTGCGACAACCTGGGGCTATGCTGTGCCCATGGCGATACATGGCGACAGAGACGACGAACTGCGACTTTTCCAGACCGGCGAGCACCCCTGCGGGTACTGGTCGGACCGGGTGGCACGCGACCTGGTGCTGGACCCGAACGACCGCCGCCTCGGTGCGCTCTATCCGCTGGCACTGAGCTGGGGCTTCCGCCGCAGCGGCGACCTGGTCTACCGGCCGCATTGCGCGCACTGCCAGGCCTGCGTGGCGGTGCGCATCCCGGTGGCGCGCTTCGCTCCGGACCGCAGCCAGCGCCGCTGCGCCGCCCGCAATGCCGACCTGGAGGTGCGGATCACCGCCGCCACCGCCCGCGACGACCTGTTCGCGCTGTATCACCGCTACCTCACCCACCGCCACGCCAACGGCGGCATGGACGACCATGGACCGCACGAGTTCGAGCAGTTCCTGATCGGCAGCTGGTCGCACACCCGCTTCATGGAAATGCGCCTGCCCGGCCACGACGGCCAGCCCAGCCAGCTGCTGGGGGTGGCGGTGACCGACGTCACCGAGCACGGGCTGTCGGCGGTCTACACTTTCTTCGACCCGGACCATGCCGCGCGCGGGCTGGGCACCTTCGCGATCCTGCAACAGATCGAATGGGCGCGCCGCGAGGGGCTGCCGCACGTGTATCTGGGCTACTGGATCCGCGGCCACCAGAAGATGGACTACAAGCGTCGCTTCCGTCCGCTGGAAGCCTACGATGGCCGCCGCTGGCACGATTTCGACAATGATCTGGACGGGCGCTGACAAACCGCTGACACCGGGCCGGGTGCACAATACGGCCCATGAACATGACCCGCCGCCATCCCCTGATCCTCGCCCTGGCCCTGCTCTGCGGCGCCACCGCCCCTGCCTTCGCCACGTCCCCCGCGATGACCGAAAAGCCATCCGCTGCGCTGCGCCTGGCCACCTACAACACCTCGCTGTACTCCGATGACGCCGGCGGCCTGATCAAGGAGCTGGAAGGCGACAGCGAGCACGCGCGCAAGATCGCCGCGGTGCTGCAGCAGGTGCGCCCGGACCTGGTGCTGCTGAATGAGTTCGACTTCGACGACGCCCATCGCGCCGCCGACCTGTTCCAGAAGCGCTACCTGGAAGTGGCCCAGCCTGGCGGCGGCAAGCCGCTGCACTTCGCCTACCGCTACCTGGCACCGGTCAACACCGGCGTGCCCAGCGGGCTGGACCTGGACAACAACGGCGTGGTCGGTGGCGAAGGCCGCAGCCGCGGCAACGATGCATGGGGCTACGGCCTGCACCCGGGCCAGTACGGCATGCTGGTGTTGTCGCGCTACCCGATCGATGAAGCCAAGGTGCGCAGCTTCCAGCTGCTGAAGTGGAGCGCGATGCCCGGTGCGATCCGCCCGGTCGATCCGCGTACCGGCCAGAGCTTCTACAACGACCACGTGTGGTCGCAGCTGCGCCTGTCGTCGAAGTCGCATTGGGACGTGCCGGTGAAGACCCCGGCCGGCGTGGTGCATGCGCTGGTCTCGCACCCAACCCCGCCGGTGTTCGACGGTCCGGAGAAGCGCAACGCGGCGCGCAACCACGACGAACTGCGCCTGTGGCAGGAATACCTGTCCAAGGGTGACAAGCCGTGGCTGTGCGACGACAAGGGCCAGTGCGGCGGCCTGGCGCAGGACGCGCGCTTCGTGATCCTCGGCGATCTGAACAACGACCCGGTCGATGGCGATGGCCGCCATGAGGCGATCGTTGAGCTGATCGAGAACGCCCGCGTATTGCGCTACCCGACCCCGCGCAGCGTCGGCGGCGAGCAGACCAGCCTGGCCTATGCGGCCAAGGGCATCGAGCGCAAGGGCGCACCGTTCCACGCCACCGGCGACTTCGGCCCGAAGTCCGGCACCATGCGCCTGGACTACGTGCTGCCCTCGACCGGTTTCGAATACGTGGGCAGCGGTATCTTCTGGCCGGCCAATGAAAGCCCGGAAGCGAAGATCGCCGACGGCAGCGACCACCACCTGGTGTGGGTGGACGTGCGGTAGAGCAGCGTACCGACCAACGGTCGGTACCCACCGGGTTTCGGTAGGCGACGACCGTTGGTCGTCGCTCCTTTTTCAGGGGCGCAGTTCGATGCCGATGGCGTCGGCGGCATCACGCGCGATGGCGCGTGCTTCGTCGATGGTTTCCGCGCGCGCCAGGGTCACGCCCACGCGGCGGTGGCCATGCACGCTCGGCTTGCCGAACAGGCGCACGGCGGTGTCCGGCACCTGCAGCGCGGCGGCGACATTGTTGAAGTACGGCACGCCCTCGCCGTGGGCCAGCAGCGCGCACGATGCCGACGGGCCGCTCTGGCGGATCACCGGAATCGGCAGGCCAAGGATGGCGCGCGCATGCAGCGCGAATTCGCTCAGTTCCTGCGATACCAGCGTCACCAGGCCGGTGTCGTGCGGGCGCGGCGACACTTCGCTGAACCACACCTCATCACCCTTCACGAACAGCTCGACACCGAACAGGCCCCAGCCGCCAAGGTCGTCGGTGATCGCGCGCGAAATCTCTTCGGCACGCGCCAGCGCGGCGCTCGACATCGGCTGCGGCTGCCAGCTTTCGCGGTAATCACCCTCCTTCTGCAGATGGCCGATCGGCGCGCAGAACGAGGTGCCACCGCCATGGCGCACGGTCAGCAGGGTGATCTCGTAATCGAAATCGATGAAGCCTTCGACGATGCAGCGGCCGGCACCGGCACGGCCACCGGTCTGCGCGTACTCCCACGCCGGGGCGATGTCCGCCTCGCTGCGCAGGGTGCTCTGGCCCTTGCCCGAGGACGACATCACCGGCTTGACCACGCACGGCAGGCCGATGGCGGCCACGGCAGCACGGTATTCGGCCTCGGTATCGACGAAGCGGTACGGCGAGGTCGGCAGGCCCAGGGTCTCGGCGGCGAGGCGGCGGATGCCTTCGCGGTCCATGGTCAGGCGCGCAGCGCGCGCGGTCGGGATCACCCGCAGGCCCTGTTCCTGTTCCAGCTGGACCAGGGTTTCGGTGTGGATGGCCTCGATCTCCGGCACCACCAGGTGCGGCTGCTCCTGGGCGATCAGCGCACGCAGGGCCATCGCGTCGAGCATGTCGATCACGTGCGAACGGTGCGCGACCTGCATGGCCGGCGCATCGGCATAGCGATCGGCGGCGATCACCTCCACGCCCAGCCGCTGCAGCTCGATGGCCACCTCCTTGCCGAGTTCGCCCGAGCCCAGCAGCAGCACGCGGGTGGCGGAGGGGGACAACGGAGTTCCAAGCTTGGCCATGGCGGTTCCAGCAGCGATGTGAAGGCGGGTGGGCATTCTAGCTGGCCGACCGCCCCGGCCACGGCATCCGACGAACGGCAGTCGACAAGTGATATCACTTTGATATCTTATCTACGAACCCTCAAGGACGTACCGCCATGAAAGAGAAGTCGCTGTCTTCCCTCAACGGCCTCGGCACGCTGGCCGGCGCCCTGCTCGTCGCCCTCGCTGGCGCCGCCCTGTTCGTACTGGGTGTGGCAGCCAAGGCCAGCGCCGGCTCGCCCAATCTGCTGCTGATGCTGCTGGGCGCCCTGCTGGCGGCGCTGGGCGTGTTCATCCTGGCCGGCCTGTACACCATCCAGCCCAACCAGGCGGCGGTGCTGAGCCTGTTCGGCAAGTACGTGGGCACGGTCAAGGACAACGGCCTGCGCTGGAACAACCCCTTCTATGCCAAGCGCCGGGTCAGCCAGCGCGTGCGCAACTTCGAGAGCGGCAAGCTGAAGGTCAACGAGCTGGACGGCAGCCCGATCGAGATCGCTGCGGTGATCGTCTGGCAGGTGGTCGATGCCTCCGAGGCGGTCTACAACGTGGACGACTACGAGAGCTTCGTGCACATCCAGTCCGAATCCGCGCTGCGCGCGATGGCCACCAGCTATCCCTACGACCAGCACGAGGATGGCCAGCTGGCCCTGCGCAGCCACGCCAGCGAGATTTCCCAGCACCTGAAGAACGAGCTGGCCGAGCGTCTGGCCGACGCCGGCGTGCAGGTGATCGACGCACGCATCAGCCACCTGGCCTACGCCGCTGAAATTGCCCAGGCCATGCTGCAGCGTCAGCAGGCCAACGCGGTGATCGCCGCTCGCACGCGCATCGTGGCCGGTGCAGTCGGCATGGTCGAAATGGCCCTGGCCGAACTGCAGAAGAATGGCGTGGTTGAACTGGACGAGGAACGCAAGGCGCACATGGTCAGCAACCTGCTGACCGTGCTGTGCTCGGATCGCGGCACCCAGCCGATCGTCAATGCCGGTTCGCTTTACTGAGCCATCCTCGCAACGGGGCGCCCCACCGCCCCGCCAGGAGTTTTCATGAGTGAGAAGAAAGCCTATCCGCTGCGCATCAATGCCGAGGTCCTGGCCGCGGCACAGCGCTGGGCTGACGACGAGCTGCGCAGCCTCAACGCGCAGATCGAATACGTACTGCGCGACGCCCTGCGCAAGGCAGGACGCCTGCCGAAACCCACGCCATCGCCGGAGGACAAGGAATGAGCAAGCGCTGGAGCTACCAGACCATCGAGGTCAAGACGTCCATGATGGGTGTACTCAAGCCCGAGGACGTGCAGGCCGAACTCAGCCGCCAGGGCCAACTGGGCTGGGAACTGGTCAACATCATCATCCCGGCGCCGATGCGCCCGGCGATGCTGGTGTTCAAGAAGGAGGCCTGAACCATGGGCGGCAGCGACCCGAAACCCTTTGACGTGGCCGAGAGCTCGCCGCTGCGCGTGCTCTGGATCGTGCTGCCGCTGCTGGCTGCCTTCGTGGCCTGCCTGTATGCACAGCTGTACAAGGCACCGGCGAGCGCACCCTGGATCGAAGTAACGCTGTCGCCGCCCTGGTTCCGGATGGGCGGCAGTGCGGCATGGAGCCTGCTGGTGATTGCCCTGCTGGGCATTGGACTGGGCACGGCCTTCTTCCGCCGCCGGGTGGAACTGGCCGGCGATGTTCTGGACGTGCGTTCAACGATGTACCGGCGGCGGGTGCCGGTGGCGCAGTTGCGGCTGGACCAGGCCGAGGTGGTCGACCTGCAGCGTGACCGCCGCTACGGCATCCGTGTCAAAACCAATGGCTATTCAATGCCGGGCTTCTACTCGGGCCACTTTCGCCTGCAGGGAGGCGGCAAGGGCTTCGCCCTGGTCACCGACCGTGCGCGGGTGCTCGCCCTGCCGGTCAGTGATGGCAGCACGCTGCTGCTCAGTGTGGACCGGCCGCAGGCGCTGCTCGATGCGCTGCGCAAGGTGGCCGTGCCTGAACCTGGCGGCAGACGCCGCGCCACCACGGCAGTAAGCTGAGGCGATGCAACGACGCGCCCCCCTGCTGATCAATACCGAGGCCATCGAGCTGTGGCCCGCCCACCTGTTGCGCGCACGCAGCAACCTGGATGCACGCCTGCTGTCGCAGGCGCAGTGGGTGCTGCGGCGCAAGCGTGATGGCCGCTATCTGGCGGTGGTACTGGCGCAGGGTGTGCACGCCATGGTGCCGCGCCTGCCGCGCGAACCCGGGGTCGAGGAAGCATTGGCACTGCTGGATGCCGCGGCTGCACGACCCTTCGGCGCCGGACTGGAAGATCAGTGGCTGCCGCTGGCCGGGTTGCAGCAGCGCCTGCAGCAGCTTGGCCTGGATGCACAGCGCTATGCCGACGACAGCGGCCTGCCGCTGGAATCCGAGCCGTGCCTGCTGCACTTCGCCGGTCGCGACCGCTTTGCACGCCCATTGTGGCTGCGCCGTGGCGCCGCGCGGGGCTGGCGACGGATGCGACTGCACGCGGCACAGGATGGAATTGCGCTGGATGCCATCTCCGGCTTCCGCAGCCATGCCTACCAGCTGGGCATCTTCGAACGGAAGCTGGCGCGCGGCTTGAGCGTGGCAGAGATCCTGAAGGTGAATGCTGCACCGGGTTTCAGCGAACACCACAGCGGCCACGCGCTGGACATCGGCACACCGGGCGACGCCCCGGCCGAAGAGTCGTTCGAAGCCACCAACGCGTTCGCGTGGCTGCAGGCGCATGCCGGCGGGCACGGCTTCCATCTGAGTTACCCGCGCGACAACCCGCACGGCATCGTCTACGAACCGTGGCACTGGTGCTGGAGACCGGCCAACGGCTGAGCCCCTCGTGGCGAAAGCCTGGAGCGGTCAGCGCATGGCCGCGGGATGGAACAAGAGAGCAAAGACAAAAGCGGGTCGCTTCGCTCGAAGCTTCTATAAGGGATCAGCGCGCGGCTGTTGGGTCCGCCTTCAAGCGAGCCGAGCACCGCAGGTCCGGCGAGGGCGAAGAGGTGCGGGTGTCTGAGCGCAGCGAGTTCCCGCACCGCCCCTCGACGGGCCGAGGAGCGCAGGGGACCGGTGCGCAGCGCCGGCTCGCGGCCGGCGGCGCGTTTCTTTTGGTTACTTTTCTTTTCGCGCGAAAAGAAAAGTAACGCCCATGAACCATCACGATCGCATCGGCATGGATCGGAGCGACAGCCCTGCGACCGTCACCGCCTCAACGCATTGATCGCCAGCAACACCCACCCGGCCATCATGCTGGTGCCCCCGATCGGCGCCATCCGCGTCGGCCACTGCCACAACGCACCACCCACCAGGCTGCCGGAAAACAGCAACACGCCCAGCAGCAGCACGTACAGCGCCAGGTGCGCGGTCGCCCCCTGCGCACGCGGGCCAAGCGCCACCAGCACCGCGCCATGCGCGAACGCATACAGTGCCGCCATGTTCAGGTGCTGCTGTGAAAGCGGGTCAGCCACACCGTGCGATGCGTAGGCGGACAGGCCGATCGAGGCCGCCGCCAGCAGCGCACCAAGGCAGGCCAGCAGGGAAGGCTTACGTGCGCGACGTTCCAGGTTGAACATGGGGGCTCCTTGCACAGCGCCCTTTCCGGGCGCCAGATGAAAAAAAACGCGCCGCAATGAGCGGCGCGTTTTCGTGTCCAACACTACATGGGTCAGCCGAGGCTTACTTGACGGCCCAGTAAATGTCGTAGGTACCTTCCGGGGTGAACGACTTGTCGATGCCATCCTTCCAGGTTTCGTACGGACGGTCGATCACTTCGTTGCCGGAGGTCACAGCCCAGGCGCGCAGGCCGTTGCGGGCAACGTCCAGACCCGCCATGTGGCCGGTGTAGGCCGCATGTGCCGAGCGGTGCGGAGCCACGTGCACGTACTTCACCGGAGCGCCACCGTCTATCTTGACGGTCAGGGCCTCAGCGGTGGCACCTTCAGCACCCTTCTTCTTCACCGGCTGGGCGATGTCGAAGGCGTACTTCTCCTGGCCGAAGTCGGTGGTGATGATGCGGAACGGACCGGCGGCTTCAAGGCCATTGGCCTCCATCACGCGCTTGATCCACTCCTGGTTGTCCTTGATGGACTTGGTGATCGTGTCCTGACCGCGGTCCACGTTACCGGCGTTGACGACCAGCAGATCCTCAGCCGGCACATCGACGATGGCCAGATCGGTCAGCGGGGCTTCCGGCGTGCGGTAGTCGACGTTCGGGACGGTAGCCAGCATGTTGGCCATGCGCGACAGGCCCATCTTGATGTCGTCGCCGATCTGACGGCTGACATACAGGCCTGCATAACGGCCGAACAGGTCGAAGCCGTACTTCACCGAGTAGTCCTGGGTGATCTTCACGTTGCGGCCACCCTTGCCGGTCGGCTCCAGGGTGAAGGTGGTGACCTTGTCGTGACCCTTGGTGGCGTCTTCGATGGCGATCGCAACGCGCTTGTTCTCTTCGGCGTCGGTGATCTTCCAGGAGCCGGTGCCCAGGTCCTTGGAGGTGAAGTCCAGGGTGGCACCCTTGCCGGAGGCCGGGCCGGACAGCTTCAGTTCAACGGCGGGATCGCGCAGTACCAGCGGGTTCCAGTCCTTGAAGCGGCGCAGGCTGCTGACCGTGTCGTACACGATCGTCATCTTGCGGTTGGTCTCGATGCTTTCGGTGATGTGACGCTCGCCCGGCAGACATACGCCAATGATGACGAACAGGCCAGCCACGATCCCCAAGGCGATCAGGAACTCGATAATACGGGTCATTCAGAGAGTCTCCGGGGCCGATCCCACGGCCGGGTTGATTGAAGCGAAGCGCCAATCCTAGCAGGCTTCGCGGGCATTGTTTATCGGGATTGGCGCACCGGTTTCCCTGCCGGCTGCGTATTTGTATGGACAAAGAATTCGAAGGGTAACGCATACCGCTACCCGGCAAGTAGGGGGGCACCTTGACCGGAACCCCCTGCCACCACCCAAGTCTTTGTACCGAAACGATTTTCCTCAGACCAGCTGGAGTTCGAACGCCTTCAGTACCGCGCGCGTACGGTCGCGCACACCCAGCTTGGAGAGGATGTTGGACACGTGGTTCTTGATGGTGCCCTCGGCCACGCCCAGCGAGTTGGCGATCTCCTTGTTGGAGAAGCCGCTGGCCATCAGCCGCAGGATCTCGGTCTCGCGGTCGGTCAGCGGATCCGGGCGGTCCAGGCTGACGAACTCGTTGCGCATGTGCTCCAGGCCCGACAACAGGCGCTGGGTCACCGCCGGCTGTACCAGCGAACCACCCTCGGCCACGGTCCGGATGGCACCGACCAGCTGTGCCAGGGTCACATCCTTGAGCAGGTAACCCTTGGCACCGGCCTTGAGGCCAGCCAGCACCAGCTGATCGTCATCGAAGGTGGTGAGGATGATGGTCGGCGGCAGCTGTTCCTGCCGCGACAGCACCTGCAGCGCTTCCAGTCCGGACATCACCGGCATGCGCATGTCCATCAGGACCACGTCGGGACGCACCTGCGGGATCAGCTCGACCGCCTGCCGGCCATCGCCGGCCTCGGCCACCACCTCGATGCCATCGTCGAGCGCCAGCAGGGAGCGGATTCCCTGCCGCACCAGGGTTTGGTCATCGACCAGGCAGACGCGAATCATCAACGTACTCCTTCAGGAACCTTGGTAAGGGCGGCCACCAGCACCGTTGCCGGCACCGTTGCCCGCAGGCGGAAGCCTTCACCGGGACGGGTCTCGATCTGCAGCTGGCCACCACATTGTTGCAGGCGCTCGCGCATGCCGCGCAAGCCATTGCCCACATTGACCATGTCCGCGCCGACACCGTCGTCGCGGGCCTCCACCACCACCCGGTCCGGGGCTTCACGGTACACCTTGATCCACAGGTGGCGCGCACCGGCGTGGCGCACGGCGTTGGTGATGATCTCCTGCGTGCAGCGCAGCAGGACGTGGGCCCGCTGGGGGTCCTCCACGTTCAGCGGATCCTCGATCTCCAGCTGGATGTCCAGCGAGGGCACGTTCTCGGTCAGCGGGCGCAGCGCCGCGGCCAGGTCGATCGCGCCGGTCTCGCGCAGCTGGCTGACCACCTCGCGCACGTTGCCCAGCAGCAGTTTGGCCAAGGTATGGGAGCGCTTCACGTGCTCCAGCGCCTGCCCTTCGGCCAGGTGCCCGGCCACTTCCAGGTTCAGGGTCAGCGCGGTCAGCTGGTGGCCCAGCAGGTCATGCAGCTCGCGCGAGATGCGGGTGCGCTCATTGACGCGGGCACTCTCGGCAAGCAAGGCGCGGGTGGCACGCAACTCTGAATTGAGCCGGCGCTGTTCGTCGCGCGCCTCGGTCTGCTGCCGGGCAACCAGGCTGGTCACGAAGATGAACATGGAAAAGCCGCCGTACAGCAGCGACTGCATCACCGCTTCGAACAACGGGAAGCGCAGCAGCAAGTAGTAGACCGGGGCCACCGCCAGTTGGCTGACCAGCAGCCACAGCACGCCCAGCCGCACCGACAGCATCCACGGGATGACCCCGGCGGCCACCATCATCAGGATGCTGCCCAGGCCCGAGCCGCTGAGGAAGCTGACGCCCAGCGCCGAAATCGTCAGCAGCAGCAGCAGGCTGCGGTCCAGCCAGCTGGTGGGGCTGTCGCTGCGCAGGATGCGGGTCAGCCAGTAATAGGAGGTGCCGAAGGACAGGTAGGCGACGAACAGCAGGACCGCCCAGCCGCCCATGTCACCGCGGCTGTGCAGGTTCTCGAACTGCGAGTACGCCAGGGGCAGACCGACCATGACCCAGGTGAACAGGCCGGCCAGGCGAAGGACGCGGGTATGGCTGAGGACTCCCAACATGCCAGCACTCTACGGGCCCGGCCTGCACACCGCACCCCACGGAAGTCATGCCTGCCCGGTCGCCTGTTCATGCCGCAGCCCACCCCGGGCATGCAATAATCGTGCGCAGGGTCCCTTGATGGACCAACCGCGTTACCCCACGGAGTCACAATGTCGATTGTCATCCGCGACGTGCGCGAGCACGAGCTCGATTCCGTCCTGGCTTTGAACAACAACGCTGGCCTGGCCATCCTTCCCCTGGATGCGGCCCGCCTGCGCCTGTTCTATGAAACCGCTGAGTATTTCCGCGTCGCCGAGCGCGACGGCAACCTGGCCGGCTTCCTGATCGGCTTCGGCAGCGACAGCCAGCACGACAGCAGCAACTTCGCCTGGTTCAAGCAGCAGCTGGACACCCCCTTCTTCTACATCGACCGCATCGTGGTCGCCAGCCGCCGCCGCGGCGGTGGCGTCGGCCGTGCGTTCTATGCCGACGCGCAGAGCTTTGCCGAGCTGCGCTACCCGCAGATGACCTGCGAAGTCTTCCTCGACCACGGCGCCGATGCCGCCCTGCTCTTCCACGGCAGCTTCGGCTTCCGCGAGCTGGGCCAGAACACCATGGCCCAGGTCGATGTGCGTGCCAGCATGCTGGCCAAGGAACTGTGCAGCTACCCGTGGGTCCAGGAGACCTACGGCGGCAAGCTGCCGGATGTGGCATGGACACGCGCCCGGCAGCTGCCGGCGCAGGCACAGCGGCCGACGGGGACCTGAGCGTGGCGGTGAATTTCGATTACGAACAGGCCGGTGAACTGAAGATCGGCCAGGTGGGCATCGCCAACCTTCGCATCCGTACCCTTGATGTCGAACGCCTCGTGCAGGAAATGCGCGAGCGCGTGACCCGTGCGCCGAAGCTGTTCGGCCGCGCGGCGGTGATCCTCGATTTCGGCGGCCTGAGCCAGGTTCCGGACGTGGCCACCGCACAGGCGCTGGTCGATGGCCTGCGCAGCGCCGGCGTGCTGCCGGTGGCGCTGGCCTATGGCACCAGCGCGGTCGACCTGCTCTCGCAGCAGCTCGGCCTGCCGCTGCTGGCCAAGTTCCGCGCCCAGTACGAACGTGCCGAGGCCGAAGCGGCCCCGCCGCCGCCCGCACCGGAACCGCGCCGCGCCGCGCGTGCCGAACCGAAGCCAGCCCCGGCCGCACCGGTAGCCAAGATCGCCGATGCAGCCGCGCCGCAGCCGGGCCGCATGCAGCTGGGCAACGTGCGTTCAGGCCAGCAGCTGTACGCGGAGAACTGCGACCTGACCGTGATGGCCACCGTCGGCGCCGGCGCCGAGGTCATCGCCGATGGCAGCATCCATATCTACGGCACCCTGCGCGGCCGCGCGCTGGCAGGGGCCCAGGGCAACACCGCGGCACGCATCTTCTGCCGTGATTTCCATGCGGAACTGGTGGCCATTGCAGGCCACTACAAGGTACTGGACGATGTTCCGGACAACCTGCGCGGCAAGGCCGTGCAGGTGTGGCTGGAACAGGACCAGATCAAGATCGCTGCGCTGGACTGACGCAGCCCCAAACTAATGCAGAACCAGGAGAAGTCCTTTGGCTGAAATCATCGTAGTCACCTCCGGCAAGGGCGGCGTGGGCAAGACCACTTCCAGCGCGAGCCTGGCCTGTGGCCTGGCGCGGCGCGGCAAGAAGGTGGCGGTGATCGACTTCGACGTCGGCCTGCGCAACCTCGACCTGATCATGGGGTGCGAACGCCGCGTGGTGTACGACTTCGTCAACGTCGTGCATGGCGAAGCCACCCTCAAGCAGGCCCTGATCAAGGACAAGCGCTTCGACAACCTGTATGTGTTGGCCGCCTCGCAGACCCGCGACAAGGACGCACTGACCCAGGAAGGCGTGGGCAAGGTCCTGAAGGACCTGGCCGCCGATGGCTTCGATTACATCATCTGCGACTCGCCGGCCGGCATCGAGAAGGGAGCATTCCTGGCGATGTACTTCGCCGACCGCGCCGTGGTGGTGGTGAACCCGGAAGTGTCCTCGGTGCGTGACTCCGACCGCATCATCGGCCTGCTGGACTCGAAGACCCACAAGGCCGAATCCGGCCAGAACGTGCCTGCCTTCCTGCTGCTGACCCGCTACACCCCGCTGCGCGTGGAAACCGGCGAGATGCTCAGCATCGCCGACGTCGAGGAAGTGCTGGGGCTGAAGGCCATCGGCGTGATCCCCGAATCGGGCGATGTGCTCAATGCCTCCAACAAGGGCGAACCGGTGATCCTGGATGTCGAATCCGCTGCCGGCCAGGCGTATGACGACGCCGTCGCGCGCATCCTCGGCGAAGATCGCCCGATGCGCTTCACCAGCGTCGAGAAGAAGGGCTTCTTCAGCAAGCTGTTCGGAGGGTAAGCATGGGCCTGTTCGATTTCCTCAAAGCGAAGAAGACCACCGCCGAAACCGCAAAGAACCGCCTGCAGATCATCATCGCGCAGGAACGCAGCCACCGCGGTGGCCCGGACTACCTGCCGCTGCTGCAGCGCGAGCTGCTGGAAGTGATCAAGAAGTACGTGAACATCGACGTCGATGCGGTGAAGGTCGACCTGGTGAAGGATGGCCAGCACGATGTGCTGGACATCTCCGTGGCGCTGCCTGAAGGCCCGGACAAACCCTGATGCCCCGCCCCGCCCGTGCCTGCATGGGCGGGGCCGCGTGACCTGCATGACCGATACGACAACCGCCGTGGACATCACCTGCGTGGGCGACATCGCCTTCGCCGACGCGCAGTGCCTGCTCGCCGCGCATGGCCTTCGCCTGCACCACGTGGCCGCAGGCGAACCGATTCCCGGCAGCTACTGGGGCGAGCCCGAGGCGGGCATCATCGCCAGCAATGTCTATGTGCGCGATGACACCCCGGTGCATTCGATGCTGCATGAAGCCTGCCACCTGATCGTATTGCCGCCGGAGCGGCGCGCGCAGGTGCACACCGACGCCACCGATTCGGTCGCCGAGGAAGATGCCACCTGCTACCTGCAGATCGTGCTGGCCGGGCATCTGCCTGGTGTTGGCAGTGCGCGGTTGATGGCCGACATGGATGCCTGGGGGTACACCTATCGGCTGGGGTCGACACAGGCGTGGTTCGAGCAGGACGCCGAAGACGCGAAGGCGTGGTTGATCGAACGCGGGTTGCCGGTGGCGTAAAGCCGCGGGCGTGGTTGGCCACGGGCGCGTGGCGACGCGTCGGACCTTGCGGCGCCCCTCTTTTCACTCTGCGCGGTTCGAGCAGGACGCCGAAGACGCGAAGGCGTGGCTGGTCGAACGCGGGTTGCCGGTGGCGTAAAGCCGCGGGCGCGGTTGGCCACGGGCGCGTGGCGACGCGTCGGACCTTGCGGCGCCCCTCTTTTCACTCGGCGCGGTTCGAGCAGGACGCCGAAGACGCGAAGGCGTGGCGGATCGAACGCGGGTTGCCGGTGGCGTAACGCATCGGTAGTGCCGGCCAGCGCGCGCAGGGTGATGCCGACGATGTAGGCCAGGTATGTGCCGGTGGCATAGCCCATCGTGCCCAGCAGCACCCCCACCGGCGCCAGTGCCGGATGGAACGCCGCGGCCACCACCGGCGCCGAGGCCGGTCCACCGATGTTCGACTGCGAACCGATGGCGAAATAGAAGAACGGCACCTTCAGCAGCTTGCCCAGGCACCACAGCAGCACGATGTGCACGGCAATCCAGATCAGGCCGAGCAGGAACAGCCACGGGCGATCCAGCAGCGCCAGCAGATCCATCTGCATGCCGATGCAGGCAATCAGGAAGTACAGCAGCAGCGAGCCCAGGCGCGATGCGCCCGCGCCTTCCAGCGTGCGCGCACGGGTGAAGCTCAGGCTCAGGCCCAGCGTGGTCGACAGCACCACCACCCACACGAACGGCGCGTCCAGGCTGAACTGCGAGGCCCAGCTGACGTTGGCCTTGAACCAGGCTGCCAGCGGCGCGCCGATGGCGTGCGAGAGGCCCACGCCGCCGAAGGCCACCGCCACGATCAGCATCAGGTCGGTGAGGCTGGGAATGCGCTCATGTTCGGCCTGGAAGCGCGCGATGCGCTCCTTCAGTTCATCGATGGCCGAGGTATCGGCGCCACTGCGCGCGTCGATCTTCGCTGCCCGCCCCGCCAGGAAGATCAGTGCCGCCATCCACACGTAGCCGACACCGACATCGACCACCGCGAACTGGCCGAACGTGGTCGCATTGACGTCGAATACTTCGCGCATTGCCAGCATGTTGGCACCGCCACCGATCCAGCTGCCTGCCAATGCGGCCATGCCGGCCCAGGTGTCACCGGCCACGGTTTCCGGATGCAGCGCGCGCATCGCCAGGAACGCCACCACCGCACCGAGCATGATGCTGGCCGAGGCGCCCAGGTACATCAGCACCAGCTTCGGGCCCAGCCGCAGGATCCCCTTGATGTCCACCGCCAGGGTCAGCAGGATCAACGCTGCCGGCAGCAGGATGTCGCGTGCGATCGGGTTGTAGAGCTTGGTGTTCTGGCCATCGATCAGGCCGACAGTGTTGTAGATGCCGGGAATCAGGTAGCACAGCAGCAGCGCCGGCACGAACGTGTAGAAGCGCTTCCACAGGCCCTGCTCGCGCGAAGCGGTCCAGAACACGGCGCCAAGGGTGGCGGCGATCAAGCCGAAGACGACGATGTCGTTCTGGATCATGCAGGTGCTCTGGGTAGAGCCGGGCGCTGGCCGGCTGCTGTTGGCGGCGGATCATGAGGGTGTGCCGACCAACGGTCGGCCCCCACCGGTAAAGCAGATGGCGAAACAAAAGCGCCGCCCCGAAGGGCGGCGCTGCAGTCATCAGTTGCCGATGTGCTGCTTCAGCCAGGCATTGACGGTGTCGTGCCACAGGATGCTGTTGTTCGGCTTCAGCACCCAGTGGTTTTCATCCGGGAAGTACAGGAACTTCGATTCGATGCCCTGGCGCTGGGCAGCGGTGAACGCGGCCAGGCCCTGCTCGACCGGAATGCGGAAGTCCTGCTGGCCGTGGATGACCAGGATCGGCTTCTTCCAGTCCGCCACGTGGTTGACCGGGTTGAACTTTTCGTAGTTCGCGGCCTCCTGGTACGGCGTGCCGCCCTGCTCCCACTCGGTGAACCACAGTTCTTCGGTGGCGTAGCCCATCATGCGCTGGTCGAACACGCCATCGTGGTTGACCAGGCACTTGAACGGGCTGTTCCAGTTGCCGGCGATCCAGTTGACCATGAAGCCGCCGTAGCTGGCGCCCAGCGCACAGGCCTTGTCACCGTTGAGGAAGGAATACTTCTTCAGCGCCGCGTCCCAGCCCTTCTGCAGGTCTTCCAGCGGGCGGTCGCCCCAGTGCTGGCTGATCGCATCGGTGAAGGCCTGGCCGTAGCCGGTGGAACCGTGGAAGTCGATCATCACCACGGCGTAGCCCTGGCCCGCGTAGGTCTGCGGATTCCAACGGTAGCTCCAGCCATTGCCGAAGCTGCCCTGCGGGCCACCGTGGATCAGGAACGCGACCGGGTAGGACTTGCCTTCCTGGTAGTTGTGCGGCTTGACCACATAGCCATGCACGGTGTCGTTGTTCCAGCCCTTGAACTCGAACTGCTCGTAGTCGCCGAAACTGACGTCCTTGAGCACCTCACCGGCGGCCGGGGTCAGCGCGCGCAGTTCGCCGATCGGCTGGCCGGCAGCCGGCAGCAGGCCGACCAGCACCTGGTCGTTGCTCTTCAGGCTGTTGCGGGTGATCGCCACGCTGTTGCCGGCCACATCCACCGAGGTCACGCTGCCGTCGCCGATCAGCTTGGTGGCCTTGCCGCTGGCCACGTCGATCTGGAACAGCGGGTGTTCGCCAAGGTCATCGGCCGTGGTGTAGATGCTGGCACCATCGGCAGACAGGGTGATGCCGCCCGCCGAGCGATCCCACTGCGGCGCGATTTCGCGGGTCTTGCCGCTGGCCAGGTCCATCGCCATCAGGCCGAAGCGGTCGGCCTCGAAGCCCGGGCGCTTCATCGCACGGTAGAACAGCGTCTTGCCGTCCGCGCTGAACACCGGGCCGGCATCCCAGGCCGGGTTGGAGACGGTCAGGTTGACTGGCGCCTGCTTGCCGGCGGCGTCGAAGCGGTACAGGTCGAAGTTGGTCGACCACGGCTCCTGCTTGCCGGCTACGCGGATGCTGGCCACCACGCTGGCGCCGTCCGGCGACCACGCGAAGTCATCATTGCCGCCGAACGGCTTGGACGGCGCATCACCATCGATGGTCGCGCTCAGCGCCGACGCGCCCTTGACCGCACCGGCCTTGGCCGTCGGCAGCGGAGCGACGAACAGGGTGTTGCGGCGACCGTCGTTCCAGGTGTCCCAGTGGCGCACGAACAGCGAATCCCACACCTGGCCGCTGGCCTTGGCGTCCTTCTTTTCCTTCAGCTTCTTCTCGGTGCAGGCCAGGTCCGAGGCACAGTCCTGGAACACGCCGGCGCTGAACAGCACGCGGTCATCCTGGGGCGACACGTGGTAGCTGTCCACGTCGACCGGGAAGTCGGTCAGCTGGCGCGGAGCACCGCCGCTGATCGGCTGCGCGTACAGCTGCTGGCTGCCGTTCCTGGCACTGAGGAAATACACGGTCTGGCCATCGGCCGACAGCGAAGCGGAATTGACGTTCCAGCCGGCCGGGGTGATCTGCTTCGGCGGCGCCGCATCGCGGGTACGCAGGTTGCGCGCGAACAGCGCGGTGGAGGCCTTCAGGTTGGCATCGACGCTGCGCTTGGCGAACACCACGGTGCCACCGTCAGCGGTCAGCACCGGCGCGGAGACGCGGTCCATGGCCACCATGTCGCGGACTTCCAGGCCACGGGCAGCGGCGACGCTGGGCAGGGCGGCCAGCAGGCTCAGTGGCAGCAGGGCATGACGCAGTTTCATCGGGGTCTCCGCAGGACGGCAAAAAACCGATGGTAGGCCCGTGCGGCCGGGGCTGCCAAGGCCATCGGTCATGGCTGCAGGCAGGCAATCGCCAGAAACAGCAAACCGCGCCGTAGCGCGGTCTGCGGTAGTGCCGGCCGCTGGCCGGCAACCAGGGGTATCACGGGATTCCGGGA
>NZ_JAPTFQ010000080.1:0-21074 GCF_030985535.1 Stenotrophomonas sp. Sm2128 | reverse complement strand
GTCAGCCGCATGGATGCGGCTGCCAAGCTTACAGGGACGTACTTGCAGCGTCCCCGCACTCCGACACCGCCCCGCCAACCCACGGAATGCCGCTTCTGCTGTTGCTGTTGCCTTTGTCCGCAGCAGGTGCAGGGCTGCAAGCCCTGCTCGACCAACCCCTCACACCGTGATGGTCTGGGTCAGTGACTCCCACGTCGGGGGCACCGGCCACGCGGCGGCCTGGTTGCCATCCAGCACCCTGCGCAGATCGCGCGGATCAATCTGCGGTGCCAGCACGTGCACCAGCTCCAGCGCGTAATCGCGCAGCACCCGGTCGCGCGGCAACACCGCCCAGGCAATGCACTCGCTGATCGGCTCCGGCGCCGGCCACGAGCGCAGGTCTTCGTCGTTGGAACTGACCGCCATCTCGGCCAGCAGGCCTACGCCCAGACCGGTACGCACATAGGTCTTGATCAGGTCCGCATCGAGCGCGGTCAGCGCCAGGTCCGGCGCCAGGCCGTTTGCAGCGAAGGCGCGCTGCAACGAGGAATTCGGGCGGGTCGAGGATTCGTAGCTGATCAGCGGCTGCCGGGCCAACGCGGCCAGGTCCGGTGCGCGGCCGGCGCGGTCCAGCGGGTGCCCCTTGGGTACCACCACCAGGCGTCGCCAGCGGAACAGCGGCACCGCGATGCCATCGGTGGGCTCACTGCCGGCGGTGCTGATGATCGCGATATCCGCGTCACCCTGGTTCAAGCGGTCCAGTGCGTCGGTTTCACCGGCCTGCTGCAGGTGCACGCTCACCTGGGGATAGGCCTGCTTGATCGCTGCCACCGCCGGCGGCAGCACGAAGCGCGCCTGCGTGTGGGTGGTGGTCAGGATCAGCTGGCCCTGGCTCTCGCGGCGCTGGTTGGCCGCGTAGGTGCGGATGTTGTTGGCCTCGGCCAGCACCGCGCGGGCGCGGGCGATGACCTCGGTGCCGGCCGGGGTGACCGACTCCAGGCTGCGGCCCTTGCGCACGAACAACAGGAAGCCGAGCTCGTCTTCCAGCTGCTTGAGCTGCTTGGACAGGCCGGGCTGGGTGGCGTGCACGCGCGAGGCGGCCAGCGTGATGTTCAGCTCGGCGTCGGCGATGGCGACCAGGTAGCGCAGCTGGGTCAGCGTCATGGGAGGCGGGCGGCGTGGGGCGGAGGTCCACTCTAGGGTCAATTGCCGTCACCAGCTTATAACCAAAGGTTGTTTAAGAAAGGTATCTGGTCATTTCCGGGCGTCATATGCCGGCGCTACGGTCAGCCGGCAGCCGCTGGCCTGAACAGCCAGCCCTCCCCTTCTGCCCGCCGGCGTCCGGCGCGGCCCTGTTTCCGGAGCGCTTCCATGGCCCTGTACGACTCCATCCTCGACACCGTCGGTAATACCCCCATCGTCAAGCTGCAGCGCCTGGCGCCGCCGCAGGTCAGCGTCTACGCCAAGGTCGAGTCGTTCAACCCGGGCGGCTCGGTCAAGGACCGCCTGGCGCTGGCGATCATCCTCGACGCCGAAGCGCGTGGCCTGCTCAAGCCGGGCGACACCATCGTCGAAGCCACTTCTGGCAACACCGGCGTGGCGCTGGCGATGGTCGCTGCCGCGCGCGGCTACAAGTTCGTGGCGACCATGGTCGAGACCTTCTCGGTGGAGCGCCGCAAGCTGATGCGCGCCTATGGCGCCAAGGTGATCCTGACCCCGGCCGCCGAACGCGGCAGCGGCATGGTGCGCAAGGCGCGCGAACTGGCCGAGCAGCACGGCTGGTTCCTGGCCAGCCAGTTCGCCAACCCGGCCAATCCGGCGTATCACCGCAACACCACCGCCGCCGAGATCCTGCGCGACTTCGCCGGCAAGCGGCTGGACTACTTCGTCAGCGGCTGGGGCACGGGCGGCACGCTCACCGGCGTGGGCGAAGTGCTGAAGGTCGCGCGTCCGCAGACCCGCATCATCGCCACCGAGCCAGCCGGCGCCGCACTGCTGAAGGGCGATGACTGGAAGCCGCACAAGATCCAGGGCTGGACCCCGGACTTCGTGCCCGACGTGCTCAACCGTGATGTGGTGGATGAACTGCTGACGGTGGAAGATGACCGCGCGATCGCCACCGCGCGCCGACTGGTCGCCGAGGAAGGCATCTTCGTCGGCATCTCCGCCGGCGCTACCGTGGCCAGCGCACTGG
Organism: Stenotrophomonas sp. Sm2128; assembly: GCF_030985535.1. Lineage (NCBI taxonomy): Bacteria > Pseudomonadati > Pseudomonadota > Gammaproteobacteria > Lysobacterales > Lysobacteraceae > Stenotrophomonas > Stenotrophomonas sp. Sm2128. The sequence goes on along the minus strand of NZ_JAPTFQ010000080.1, from coordinate 18,901 downwards.
ACGTGGCCGCACGTGCCGAACCGGGTTCAGTGATTCTGGCGATGCTGCCGGACACCGGTGAACGCTACTTCTCCACGCCGCTGTTTGCCGACGTGAATGAGGGTTCCGACGACGACTGGTTGGCCGGCCTGCCGTGACACCCGGGGGTCAGAGCCTCTTGCATCCGGAAAAGGATCCGACCCCATCCTGTTACATGCCCGGGGGCGGATCCCTTTTCCGCAGGGAAAGGGCTCCGACCCCCTTCTGCTTCAGCCTGCATGAAGGCGTCGCCCGCCATCGTGCGTGAAGGCCGTCGGATCGCAGCGCGTGAGACGGTCATGACGCAGTATCGATGCCCTGTCCCCTACCGTGGGAACAGCCGGCGCAGATGCTGCGCGGATCACCTCACAGGCAGGAGACGGACGCATGAAGATCGAAGTTTGGCAGGGCGACATCACGACCCTGGCGGTGGATGCGATCGTCAACGCGGCCAATGAAACGCTGCTCGGTGGTGGCGGTGTCGACGGCGCGATCCATCGTGCGGCCGGGCCCGCGTTGCTGGCCGAATGCGCGCAGCTGCCGGAGCTGCGCCCGGGCGTACGTTGCCCGACCGGCGAAGTGCGCGCCACCAGTGCTTACGCTTTGCCTGCACGCTACGTACTGCACACGGTGGGCCCGGTCTGGCACGACGGCCAGCGCGATGAACCGGCGTTGCTCGCCAACTGCTACTGGAAGTCGCTGCAGCTGGCCGAATCGCTGGGCGTGCAGTCGATCGCATTCCCAGCCATCAGCTGCGGCGTATACGGCTATCCGCTGTACCAGGCCGCGCAGATCGCAGTGACCGAAACACTGGCCTGGCAGCGCAGCCACGCGCAACCGATGCGCATCGTGCTGGTGGCGTTCAATACCGCTACGGCCAAGGCCTACCAGCAGGCGTTGAGTGCCGCCGGGCAAAGCGCCGACAGCGAACCGCGCGGGTCGATGCTGCCGCCCTTGGGTGACGCGGGTTTTGCCGCCGCGCATTGAATCGCGACGCAGCGTGGAAAGGAAAAGGCCGGGCATTGCCCGGCCTTCTCAGTTGCACCGTTGATGTCATCCACGCGTGGCGTGGATCACGCTCAACGACTGGCAGCTTCCACCGCAGCGGCGTCATCGGCCACGGCGGCTGCAGCGTCGGCAGCGGCACGTGCAGCCGATGCGGCAGCACCCTCGGCGCTGGCTCCTTCCACCTGCACGCGCACCTCGACCATGCCTGCGCCATTGTTCAGGCTGGACACGTCGACGGTGTAATGACCGGCCGGCAGAGTCTCTTCCAGGCGCGAGTTGGTACCGTTGCCACCGTCGTCGTCGGTCAGCTCGACATCGCCACCGACCACGCGCAGCACGGTATCGACCTGGCTGGAAATCGCATCCAGGCGCACGTCGGCCGGCCGGTCCAGGGTCAGCAGGAAGCGGCGACGGCCTTCGTTGTCCAGCATGGTGTACACGCTGCCCGACTTCGGCAGGGCGGTGCCATCGCGCTCGACCAGATTCCCCGGCAGTTCGATGCGGGAGGCAGACAGGGTGAACATGCCATTGACACCGCTGCCGAGGCCACGCGCGGTCAGGGTGTACTTGCCCGGCTTCAGCGACAGGGTCAGCCGCGAGTTGGTGCTGTCGTTGCCATCGTCGTTTTCGGCTTCAACGCCCTGGCCCGACAGCTTCAGCACCGGATCGAAGACATCCGACACCAGGCGGATTTCGTACAGGCCGGCCTTGTCCACCTGCAGGGTGTAGTCCTGCGAATCACTGGCCAGCATGTCCACGATTTCGCCACTGCCCGCCAACGGCTTGCCGTCGTAAGGTTTCAGCTTCTCGGCTCGCAGGCGATACGGACCAAAGGCGGTCGGGCCATCGGCATTGACCGCCACCTGGTAGGTGCCGCCGCCATTGGCACGGAACGCCAGCGAGACGTCGCCTTCGCGTTCGTAACCGGTGTTGCTGGTGGAAACAAGACTGCCGTTGTTGAAAACGGCGATCGAGCCGCTGAGGGCACCAGTAAGTTTCAGGCCGACCAGATCCTTGTCTTCCAGCTTGATCTGGTAGAGCTGGTGATGGCTGCCATCATTGAAGTTGATGCCGCTGCGCGAGGTGATCTCGCCGGACACCGGCTTGTCGAAATCGAGCGACGCGGCCTTGCCTGCCTCTGCGCCGCCGCCGATACGGTTGCACCCGCCGGCGACCAGGACCGTGGCTACGGCCAGTGTGATTGCTGCCAAACGCATGTTGTTTCTCCTTGGCCTTCCATGTGGTTCCCGCGTACCGGCCGGGCACGCGGGGGCGGAAAAGATACCCGCAAAAGCAAACGCCGGCGTGATGCCGGCGCTGCCTTGTTCATCCAGCGATGGGACGGATCAACCGTTCCACTTGCCCAGCGCAGCCAGGCCGTTGTCCTTGGCACGCTCGTACACGGTCTTCTGGGCGGCTGCGTAGTTGCCCTTCATGTCCTTGGCCCACAGCTTCAGCGCGGCCTGCTGCATGGCGCGGCCGTAGGAGAAGCTCAGCGGCCACGGCAGGTTGCCCAGCTGGTTCATCGCGTTCAGGTGCTCGGTGGACTGCTCGTCGCTCTGGCCACCGGACAGGAACACCACGCCCGGCAGGATGGCCGGCACGGTGCTCTTCAGGCACATCACGGTCGACTCGGCCACTTCCTCGACGTCGGCCTGCTCATCGCAGTTCTTGCCGGAGATGACCATGGACGCCTTCAGTATGGTGCCTTCCAGCAGCACGTTCTGCTGGTACAGCGCGTCGAACAGCGAACGCAGGGTGGCTTCGGTGACTTCGTAGCAGGTCTCGATGTCGTGGTCGCCGTCCATGATCACTTCCGGCTCGACCATCGGCACCAGGCCGCATTCCTGGCACAGGGCGGCATAACGGGCCAGCGCATGGGCGTTGGACTCGATGCAGGTGCCCGACGGAATGCTCTCGCCGATGTTGATGACCGCACGCCACTTGGCGAAGCGCGCACCCAGCTTGTAGTACTCCTGCAGGCGCTCGCGCAGGCCGTCCAGGCCTTCGGTGACCAGCTCGCCCGGGCAGCCGGCCAGCGGGTGCGCACCCTTGTCCACCTTGATGCCCGGAATCATGCCGTGGTCGGCCATGTACTTGGCGAACGGCACGCCGTCCCTGGTCGACTGGCGGATGGTTTCGTCGTACAGGATGGCGCCGGAAATGTGCTCGTTGAGCTTCGGCGTGGTCAGCAGCAGCTCGCGGTAGGCACGACGGTTCTCCTCGGTGTTCTCGATACCGACGCCGGCGAAACGCTTGGCGATGGTAGCGGTGGATTCGTCGATCGCGATGATGCCCTTGCCCGGGGCGACCATGGCCTGGGCGGTTTCGGCCAGCTGTTCGATGCTCATGTATTTCCTGTGGCGGGTGCGGGAAAAACGTAAGTATAGCCCCGCTGCCCGTTGCCCCGGTGTCGAGGCCAGGATGGAAACGATTCCAATGTCCGCGCAGGACAAGGGATGTCCTGCGGCATGGGGTCAGAGCCCCTTTGGGGATCTGACCCCGGGTCGGATGCGCGCAGCGGCTCCGACCCAAGGCCGACTGGGTTTACAGATCGCCCAGCCCAATGGCGCGGCCGTCTTCACCCACTTCCAGCAGGCGCAGGGTATTGGTGGCACCGTGGGTTTCCATGTGCTCGCCGCTGGTGAACACGACGCGGTCGCCAGCCTGCAGCAGTTCGGCTTCCACCAGCAGGCGGATGCTGCCGCGCGCGGCTTCGCGCGGGGTCAGGCCGCGGCTGTCGAAGTTGATCGGGAACACATCGCGCATCAGCGCCATCTGCCGGCGCGCGCCGTCATGGCGGGTCACCGCGAACACCGGCGCCTTGGCGCGGAAACGCGACAGGTAACGCGCGGTGCCACCGGACTCGGTCATTGCCACGATCGCGCGCACGCCCACGTGCTGGGACAGGAACATGGTGGCCATGGCAATGGCCTGGTCGGCACGCTCGAGGTTGCGCGGCGAAGCGTTGAAGTCGGTCTCGGTCTGGAACTGGCGCTCGGCCCCCAGGCAGATGCGCGCCATTGCTTCGACCGCCTTGACCGGCCAGGCACCTGCAGCGGTCTCGGCCGACAGCATCACCGCATCGGTGCCGTCGATGACCGAGTTGGCCACGTCCAGCACTTCGGCACGGGTCGGAATCGGGCTTTCCACCATCGACTGCAGCATCTGCGTGGCGGTGATCACCACCTTGTTCTGTGCCAGCGAGGCCTTGATGATCTTCTTCTGCAGGCCCGGCAGTTCGGCATCGCCGATCTCCACGCCAAGGTCGCCACGGGCGACCATCACCACGTCGCTGGCCTCGACGATTTCTTCCAGGTTCTCAATGGCCTCGGTGCGCTCGATCTTCGACACCAGTGCAGCATCACAGCCATGCGAGCGGGCGATGTCACGCGCATCGTTCATGTCCTGCGCGTTGCGGCAGAACGACACAGCGATGAAGTCGACACCGATCTTGGCGACGATGCCGATCAGTTCCTTGTCGCGCTCGGTCAGCGCGCCCAACGAGAGGCCGCCGCCCTGCTTGTTCAGGCCCTTGCGGTCGGACAGCACACCGTCGTTCAGTACGGTATTGATGATGCGTTCGCCCTGCACCTCCACCACCTGCAGCTGCATCAGGCCGTCGTCGAGCAACAGGACATCGCCCGGACCCACGTCCTGCGGCAGGCCGAGGTAGCTCACACCCACCTGGGTGGCATCACCCGGGCCGGCACTGGTGCTGGCGATCAGGTCGAAGCGGTTGCCCGCCTTCAGCTGCACCTTGCCTTCTGCGAAGCGCTCGATGCGGATCTTCGGGCCCGGCAGGTCGGCCAGGATGCCCACTTCCACGCCGACGCGGGCGGCAGCGGCACGCACTTCGGCGGCACGCTTGGCCTGGCCGGACGGGTCACCATGGCTGAAGTTGAGGCGCACCACGTTGACGCCGGCGCGGAAAAGATCCTCCAGCACGCCCGGCGGATCAGTGGCCGGACCGAGGGTGGCAAGGATCTTGGTGCGACGCTGACGCTCGAACATGGTGAATGGGCCTCTCCCGATAAAGAACGGAAATTAGCACATCCTTCACGCCGCATGTATACGGTTACAGCCTTGTGCTGCCTGACTTCGCGGGTCATGGAACGGACATCACCCGGACATACGCTGGCGCAGGGTGTTCTGTAGAGCCGGGCCATGCCCGGCTGCACCGTGGGCCGCAATCAGCGAGCGAGGGGCCAGCTCTCCAGGCGGGGCGGCTAGGCCAACAGCGTCGTCAGCTGTGCCGGCTCGCGAGCCAGCTGGCCCGCACCGGCTTCGGTCAGTTCGGCCTCACCGCCAAAGCCCCACAGCACACCCACGCTGCGCAGGCCGTGGTGGCGTGCGCCCTCGATGTCCATCCGGCGGTCGCCGATCATCCAGCACTGTGCGGGCTGCAGTTGCAGGCGGCGTAGTGCCTCCCCGACCAGCTCGGGCTTGTGGCTGCGCGAGCCGTCCAGGGTCGAACCGACGATCTCCTCGAACAGCCCGCCAAACGGCAGGTGCGCAAGGATGCGGCGCGCATGCGGCTCGTTCTTGGCGGTGACCACCGCCAGGCGGTGGCCTCGGCCATGCAGCGTGCGCAGGGTGTCTTCCACCTGCGGGTACACCGTGTGTTCGCGCCAGCCTTCGGCGTCGAAACGCTCGCGGTAATAGCCCACCGCCTGCTCCACCCGCGCTGGTTCAACGAACAGTGGCGTGAAGGTGGTACGCAGCGAAGGACCAATCCAGCCCAGCAGCGTCTCCTGCGGCGGCACCGGATGGTCCATCTTCTGCAGCGCATAGGCGATGCAGGCGGTGATGCCCACCTGCGAGTCGATCAGCGTGCCGTCCAGGTCGAAGAACAGGACATCCTTGCCGTGCCCGGCACTCATGCGCCGCGCGCGTCGAGTGCGGCGACCGCCGGCAGGGTCTTGCCTTCCAGGAACTCCAGGAACGCGCCGCCGCCGGTGGAGATGTAGCTGACCTGCTGGGCGATATCGAACTTGTCGACCGCCGCCAGGGTGTCGCCGCCACCGGCGATGGAGAACGCCCTGGAGCTGGCGATGGCGCGGGCCAGCGCTTCGGTGCCCTTGCTGAAGGCCTCGAACTCGAACACACCGACCGGGCCGTTCCAGACCACGGTGCCAGCCTTCTCGATCAGCTGCGCGTACTGCGCCGCGGTCTGCGGGCCGATGTCCAGGATCAGATCATCTTCGGCAACGGCGTCGACCGCCTTCACCTCGGCGACCGCGTCGGGCATGAACTGCTTGGCGGTCACCACGTCCACCGGCAGCGGGATGTCGGCGCCGCGCGCCTTGGCATCGGCCACGATCTTCTTCGCGGTGTCCAGCAGGTCCGGCTCGTACAGCGACTTGCCGACGTTGTAACCGGCGGCAGCGATGAAGGTGTTGGCGATGCCACCACCGACGATCAGCTGGTCGACCTTGCCGACCAGGTTGGCCAGCAGTTCCAGCTTGGTGCTGACCTTGCTGCCGGCGACGATGGCCAGCAGCGGCTTGGCCGGTGCATCCAGCGCCTGCGCCAGCGCGTCCAGTTCGGCCATCAGCAGCGGGCCACCGGCAGCAACCGGGGCGAAGCGGATGACACCGTGTGTGGAGGCCTGCGCACGGTGCGCGGTGCCGAAGGCGTCCATCACGAACACATCGCACAGGGCGGCGTACTTCTTCGACAGGGCTTCATCGTCCTTGCCCTCGCCGACGTTCATGCGGCAGTTTTCCAGCAGCACCAGCTGGCCCGGCTGGACCTCGACGCCGTCGACCCAGTCGCGCACCAGCGGAACCTCGCGACCGAGCAGCTCGGACAGGCGCTGGGCCACCGGCGCCAGCGAATCGGCTTCGCTCCACACACCTTCCTTCGGGCGCCCCAGGTGCGAGGTGACCATCACCGCCGCGCCCTGCTCCAGCGCGCGCTTGAGCGTCGGCAGCGAAGCGGTGATGCGCTGTTCGGAAGTGATGCGGCCATTCTCGATCGGCACGTTCAGATCCTGGCGGATCAGCACGCGCTTGCCGGAGAGGTCGAGGTCGGTCATGCGGACGATGGACATGGGCAACTCTTTGGCTCGGGGACGGGATGCCGGGATGCGGCAGACGTCCATTGTATCGGGTGCGGGTGGTGGGAGGGTCGATGCCTGCGGCAGGCAGAGGCGCAACTGCAGCAGCAACAGCAACAGCACAGCCAGAGCCAAAGCGCTGGCGCTTCGTGGTGCCGTGAGTGGGCCGGGGCGGTGTGGGCTGGCAGGGGACGCCGTGAATCCGTCCGTGGAGGCTTGGCCGCGGCATCCATGCCGCGGACACCCCCGCGAATCCACCCCGCCCGACCTCTGACAGTTTCCGTGTGCGTCCAGCCACGGAGAAGAAAAAAGAAAATCAAAGTCAAAATCAAACGCTGGTTGCTTTGCTCCTGGTGGCGGCCCAGGTAGCCACCCACCCGTTCGTAGTGATCCACACCGGAATCGAGATTCACCGACCGTCACCGGGAAACTGTCAGGGGTGGGGCGGTGTGGGCAGGCAGGACCGTTGGCGCCATGGATGGCGCCATCGAGCCCCCATGGATGGGTTTACGGCGTGTCCTGCCTGCCCACACCGCCCCGCCCAACAAACAGAAAAGCCAGAGCCGGCTGTTGCTCTGGCTCTGGCTCTGGCTCTGGCTTCGGCGGTTGCCTCTGCGGGCGCCGGGCCGCAGGCCCGGCCGATAAACTCAAACCACTGGTTCGCGCAGGGCGGGGTTGTCCCAGCCCGGGCGCGGGGCGAAACGGTCGCCGTGGCGCTGCTGCAATGCCTTCAACCGCTCGACGATCGCATCGGCTCCCACTGCGCGGATGTGCTGGATCGGACCGCCGCGGAACGGGGCAAAGCCGGTACCGAAGATCACGCCGGCATCCAGCAGGTCCGCATCGGCCACAACGCCTTCGTGCAGGCACGCCACCGCCTCGTTCAACAGCGGCAGGATCAGGCGGTCCTCAAGATCGGCCGGGGCCTGGTAATCGCTGGCCACGTCCGGCTTCTTCGGCTTGCCGTTTTCCCAGGTATAGATGCCCTGGCCGTCCTTCTTGCCGCGCTTGTCCGGCTCCACCGTCTGCAAGGCTGCTGGAATCTGCAGGCCCAGGAACGGCGCCAGTTCGCGGCCGACGCCGGCGGCCACGTCCAGGCCGACGGTGTCGATCAGTTCGATCGGGCCCATCGGCATGCCGAACTTCACCGCGGCCCTGTCGATCACCGGGCCCGGAATGCCTTCGGCATATGCGGTGGCGGCTTCCAGCATGTACGGGAACAGCACGCGGTTGACCAGGAAGCCCGGGCTGCCGGCCACCGGTACCGGGAACTTGCCCAGCGCCTTGCAGAACGCGGCCAGGCGGCGCTCGGTCTCCGGCGCCATGCCGTCGTGGTGGATGATCTCCACCAGTGGCATCTGCGCCACCGGGTTGAAGTAGTGCAGGCCAGCGAACTGCGCCGGGCGCTGGATGTGGTCGCGCAGTTCCACCAGCGGAATCGACGAGGTGTTGGTGGTCAGCAGCGCGTCCAGCTTCATCTTCGGTTCCAGCGTCTGGTACAGCGCACGCTTGGCTTCCGGGTTCTCGATGATCGCTTCGATCACCAGGTCGGCCTCGGCCACGCCGTTGCCTTCCAGGTCGGCACGCAGGCGCGCGGCCACGGCGGGGCGCTTGCTCTCGTCGCGCACCTTCTTGGCGAACAGCGCCTGCGCGCGCTCCATGGCGGGGTCGATGAAGCGCTGCTCGCGGTCCTGGAGAGTCACTTCAAAGCCCTTGTAGGCGGCCCAGGCGGCGATGTCACCGCCCATCACGCCGGCGCCGACCACGTGCACGTGGCGGATGCCGGAATCACCACCACCGAGGCCCTTCAGGCGTTCGGTCAGGAAGAAAATGCGGATCAGGTTGCGCGCGGTCGGGGTGCTGGCCAGCTTCACCACGGCGCGGCGTTCTGCATCCAGGCGTGCCTGGATCGGCTTGCCGCCACTGCGCTGCCAGGTGCTGATCAGCGCGTAGGGCGCCGGATACTGGTCCTTCTTGGCCTTGCGTGCGACCTGCTTGACCATCTGCGGTGCCAGCAGCGTGCGTGCCAGCCAGGTGTTGGTGGCCCAGGCCGTTGCGCGCTGCTTGAACGGGCGCGTGGTGCCGGACAGCGCCAGCGCCACGGCGGTGTCGAGCACCACGGCCGGTGCCACCACCTTGTCGACCAGCCCGATGCCACGCGCGGCCGAGGCCGACAGCGTACGGCCGGTCAGCATCATGTCCATTGCCGCGGGTGCGCCGACCAGCTGCGGCAGTCGCGCGCTGCCGCCCCAGCCCGGGAAGATGCCCAGCTGGGTTTCCGGCAGGCCGATGCGGGTGCTGCTGTCATTGGAGGCCACGCGATAGCGGCAGGCCAGCGCCAGCTCGGTGCCGCCGCCCAGGCAATGGCCGTGGATGGCCGCCACGGTGGGGCAGGGCAGCTCGGCCAGCTTCTGGTAGGTAGCCTGGCCGCGGCGGATGGCGTCGTTGACGGTGCCGCGACGGTCGAACTCCTGGAACTCCTTCAGGTCCGCCCCGGCAATGAAGCCGGCTTTCTTCAGCGACTGGATCACCACGCCCTTGGGCGGGTCCAGTGCAATGCGCTCAAGCAGGTCACCCAGCTCCAGCAGCACATCCTGCGACATGGCATTGACGCTGCTGTCCTGGCGATCCAGGGAGAGGACCACCACGCCGTCGTCGCGGATCTCGGGGTGCCAGTGGCTGAAGCGGAGACCATCGAAGCCTGAGAGCATGGACGTTCCATCCGGTTGTGTATGGAGAAGCGGCTATGATCCAGAGGTTGTTTCCCCCGCGTCAAATCCCAATAGCAGGGGAGTGGCGACCCCGGATCCATGGCCGTGGACCGGAACGCTAACGGAACGGTGGTTAAAAGCTGGTGCGGCGCCGGGTGATCGGCGACTGAACTTTTCCCGGGATTGGCAGTCTCATTGCCCGACGTCGGTTGGGCTGACAGGAGTGCGGCCCCTCATGGCCGAGGTTGATACACCACAGGAGCTGGATCTGGAACTGGTCCGGCGCGTGCAGCACGGCGAGAGCGCCGCGTTCGATGTCCTGGTGCGCAAGTACCAGCATCGCGTGGTGGCCCTTGTCGGCCGCTACATCGCCGACTGGAGCGAATGTCAGGACGTCGCCCAGGACACTTTCATCCGCGCCTATCGCGCGATCGGAAGTTTCCGTGGCGACGCCCAGTTCTCAACCTGGTTGCATCGAATCGCCGTGAATACCGCCAAAAACTACCTGGCTTCACACAATCGACGGCCACCGACCGATGACATCGACATCGGCGATGCCGAACAGTTCGACAGTGGTACGCGCCTGCGCGACACCGACACGCCCGAACGCGAGTTGATGCGCCAGGAGCTGGAACAGACGGTGATGAAGGCCGTCAACGCGCTGCCGGAAGAGCTCCGGTCGGCGATCACCCTGCGCGAGGTGGAAGGCCTGAGCTACGAGGAAATCGCGCAGAAAATGGGGTGCCCGATCGGCACCGTGCGTTCACGGATCTTCCGGGCGCGCGAGGCGATCGACACCGAACTCCGGCCGCTGTTGGACATCGGCAGCGCCACCCGTGAGAAGAGCCGCGTATGACCAGTAACCCGTTCAACGAATCGCAGAACCATCAATCGCCCGCCGGGCAGCGCCTGGACCAGCGCCATCGCGAGCAGCTGTCGGCCCTGGTCGATGGCGAGCTGGGCGCCGATGAAGCGCGCTTCCTGCTGCGGCGGATGGAGCATGACCCCGAACTGGCCGGCTGCCAGGAGCGCTGGCAGCTGCTGGGCGACGTGATGCGTGGGCAGGCGTCGGCACTGGCCCCGGCCGGGTTCAGTTCCGCCGTGGCTGCTGCCATCGCCGCCGAGCCTGCGCCGCAGGCCGAGCCGCGCCGTCAGGTGCGTCGCAGTGGCTGGCGGGCCTGGGGCGGTGGTGCCGCACTGGCCGCTTCAGTGGCAGCGGTGGCGCTGTTCATGGGCGGTGAGAAGCTGAAGGAAGCCACCCCGGGCGAGCCGTTGGCACCTCAGGTGATCGCCAGCCAGGCGGAGCTGCCGACCGTGCCGACCGATCCTGCCCCGGTTACCGAAGCCTCTGCAGACACGGCTGCGATGGCTGTGGCGGCGGCTCCCGCCCTGGCGATGGCCACTGCCGGTCGCCGCCAGGACACCCGCCGCGCCAGTGCCACCCGCAGCCAGCAGGCCGCGCGTGCCGCCCAGCGTGAGGACGTGCCGCAACGCGCGGTGGCTGCTGCGCAGGCGCCGCTGACCCCGACCGTACCGGCCAATGGCAGCCGCAACATGCCGTTTGGCGAGGTCGGTGGGCTGCAGGCGCGGCCGTGGCCGCGTTCCAGCCTGGCGCCTGCCGCCGGCGGCGCGCTCAATGCCAGCTTCCCGGCCCATACCGGTGGCGCCGCCTTCTACCCGTTCGAGCCGCGCCTGCAGGACGACCTGCCGCTGCCGCCGCGCCCGCGCGACTGAGCCGGGCGCTTTCACGCCCCGCCGTCAGCGGGGCCCGTATTCCTCTTTCCATCCGATCCGGAGGTTGCCGTCCGATGACTCCCCGACTCCGCACGCAGGCCATGGGCCTGTTGGCCCTGACCCTGCCGCTGGTGGCCTGCGCGCAGGCACCGGCTCCGGCCGCCCCGACCCAGGCTGCTCCAGCCACCGCGCCAAGGGCACCGGCACAGCCGCTGGTTACCGGCCTGCCCGATTTCACCAACCTTGTTGAACAGGTCGGGCCGGGTGTGGTCAACGTCGACACCACCATCGTCCGCACCAACCGCCAGGCTTCGCGGGGCCCGATGGGCGGTGACGACGACATGCCGGAATTCTTCCGTCGCTTCTTCGGCCCGGACTTCCCGATGCCGGGGCAGGGCCCGGGCGGCCCGGACGGTGGCCCCAGCATCAAGGGCCGCGGCATGGGCTCGGGCTTCATCATTTCGCCCGATGGCTATGTGCTGACCAACTACCACGTGGTGGCCGATGCCAGCGACGTGAAGGTCAAGCTGGGCGACAGCCGTGAGTTCAACGCCAAGGTGGTGGGCAGCGACCAGCAGTACGACGTGGCGCTGCTGAAGATCGATGGCAAGAACCTGCCGACCGTGCGCGTGGGTGATTCCAATACGCTGAAGCCCGGCCAGTGGGTTGTCGCGATCGGCTCGCCGTTCGGTCTCGACCATTCGGTCACCGCCGGTATCGTCAGTGCACTGGGGCGTAGCACGGGTGGCGCCGACCAGCGCTACGTGCCGTTCATCCAGACCGACGTGGCGATCAACCAGGGCAACTCCGGCGGTCCGTTGCTGAACACCCGCGGCGAAGTGGTCGGCATCAACTCGCAGATCTTCTCCGCCTCCGGCGGCTACATGGGCATCAGCTTCGCGATCCCGATCGACCTGGCGATGAGCGCGGTCGAGCAGATCAAAAAGAGTGGCAAGGTCACCCGTGGCCAGCTGGGTGCGGTGGTCGAGCCGATCGATGCGCTGAAGGCGCAGGGCCTGGGCCTGCCCGACAGCCGTGGCGCGCTGGTCAACCAGATCGTCGCCGGCAGTGCCGCAGAGAAGGCCGGTGTGCAGATCGGCGACGTGGTGCGTTCGGTCAACGGCAGCCCGGTCAACAGCTGGTCCGACCTGCCGCCGCTGATCGGTGCGATGGCACCGGGCAGCCGGGTCACGCTGGGGGTGATCCGCGACGGCAAGCCGCGCGACCTCAGCGCCACGCTCACGGCGCTGAGCGAAGACGGTCAGGGCAATGCCCGTGCGGCGTCTGCCGCCAGGCCCGATGCGGCACCGCAGGCCGGCGCCAATGCCCTGCTGGGGCTGGACGTGAGCGACCTGACCGCACCGCAGCGCAAGCAGTTCGGCCTGGATGGCAACGAAGGCGTGCGCATCACCGGAGTCAAGGGCCAGGCGGCGCGTGATGCCGGCCTGTCCCCGGGCATGGTGATCCTGCAGGTCGGCCGTACCCCGGTCGGCAGCGTGGAGAGCCTGAACCGGGCGCTGTCCAGCTACAAGAAGGACGACGTGGTGATGCTGCTGGTGCGCACCGGCAACGGCAACAGCGCCTTCGTGGCGGTCAAGGCCGGCCAGTAAGGCCTGCCGGGGCCGCTTCGGCGGCCCCTGTGTCTCCCCTGAAGCCCCGCCCTGGCGGGGCTTCGGCCTTTCCGGGCGGGGCCCGAGCAGTCCGCTTTCGCGGTGGGGCGCCGGGCATGCGATAATCGACCGTTACCCTGACGACGCCGCGCGCCGCCGCCACCTATGTCTTCTGATTCGATGCGGAACATCCGCAACTTCTCCATCATCGCCCATGTCGACCACGGCAAGTCCACGCTGGCCGACCGCATCATCCAGCTCTGTGGTGGCCTGCAGGCCCGCGAGATGGAAGCGCAGGTGCTCGACTCCAACCCGATCGAGCGCGAGCGCGGCATCACGATCAAGGCGCAGTCGGTGTCGTTGCCGTACCTGGCCAAGGACGGGCAGACCTACCATCTGAACTTCATCGACACCCCCGGCCACGTCGACTTCTCCTATGAAGTCAGTCGCTCGCTGGCCGCCTGCGAAGGCGCGCTGCTGGTGGTCGATGCGGCCCAGGGCGTGGAAGCGCAGTCCGTGGCCAACTGCTACACCGCGGTGGAGCAGGGCCTGGAAGTGGTGCCGGTGATCAACAAGATCGACCTGCCGACCGCCGACATCGAGCGCGCCAAGGCCGAGATCGAGGCCGTGATCGGCATCGACGCCTCCGACGCCGTGCCGGTCAGTGCCAAGACCGGCCTGAACGTGCAGGACGTGCTGGAAGCGATCGTGCATCGCATCCCGCCGCCGACACCGCGCGACACCGAGAAGCTGCAGGCGCTGATCATCGACTCCTGGTTCGACAACTACCTGGGCGTGGTCTCGCTGGTACGCGTGATGCAGGGCGAGATCAAGGCCGGTGACAAGCTGCAGGTGATGTCCACCGGCCGCAATCACCAGGTCGACAACGTCGGCGTGTTCACGCCGAAGCGGAAAGTGCTGCCTGCGCTGCGTGCCGGTGAAGTGGGCTGGGTCACCGCCAGCATCAAGGACGTGCACGGTGCGCCGGTCGGCGACACCCTGACCCTGGCCGGCGACCCGGCACCGAAGCCGCTGCCGGGCTTCCAGGAAATGCAGCCGCGCGTGTTCGCCGGTCTGTTCCCGGTCGATGCCGAAGATTACCCGGACCTGCGCGAAGCGCTGGACAAGCTGCGCCTGAACGATGCCGCGCTGCGTTTCGAGCCGGAAAGCTCCGAGGCGATGGGCTTCGGCTTCCGCTGCGGCTTCCTGGGCATGCTGCACATGGAAATCGTGCAGGAACGCCTGGAGCGCGAGTACAACCTGGACCTGATCAGCACCGCGCCGACGGTGGTGTATGAAGTCCTGAAGACCGATGGCTCGATCATCAACATGGACAACCCGGCGAAGCTGCCGCCGGTGAACCAGGTCGAGGAGATCCGCGAGCCGATCATCCGTGCCAACGTGCTCACTCCCGAGGAGTACATCGGCAACATCATCAAGCTGTGCGAAGAAAAGCGCGGCAGCCAGATCGGCATCAACTACCTGGGCAGCCAGGTGCAGATCAGCTATGAGCTGCCGATGGCCGAGGTGGTGCTGGACTTCTTCGACAAGCTGAAGTCGGTCAGCCGTGGCTACGCCTCGCTGGACTACCACTTCGTGCGCTTCGACGCCGGCCCGTTCGTGCGCGTGGACGTGCTGATCAACGGCGACAAGGTCGACGCACTGTCGCTGATCGTGCACCGCAGCCATGCCGACCGTCGTGGCCGCGAGCTGTGCGAGAAGATGAAGGACCTGATTCCGCGCCAGATGTTCGACGTCGCCATCCAGGCTGCGGTCGGCTCGCAGATCATCGCCCGTACCACGGTCAAGGCCATGCGCAAGAACGTGCTGGCCAAGTGCTATGGTGGCGACGTTTCGCGCAAGAAGAAGCTTCTGGAAAAGCAGAAGGAAGGCAAGAAGCGCATGAAGCAGGTCGGCCGCGTGGAGATCCCGCAGGAAGCGTTCCTGGCCGTGCTGCAGATGGACAACAAGTAATCCCGCACCGGCCCTGCGGGGCCGGTCGTCCGGTGACGTTGCAAAGGACCCTGAATGAAACTGTTTGAGATCCTCCTGGTCGTGCTGACCCTGGCCTCGGGCCTGATCCTGCTTGCGGACAAGCTGTACCTCGCCAAGCGTCGCGCCCAGCGCGCCGGCCTGCTCGATTCCGAGCCGGTGCTGGTGGATTACTCGCGTGCGTTCTTCCCGGTGCTGGCGATCGTGCTGATCGTGCGCAGCTTCATTGCCGAACCGTACAAGATCCCGTCCAGCTCGATGATGCCGAACCTGCTGATCGGCGATTTCATCCTGGTCAACAAGTTCTCCTACGGCCTGCGCCTGCCGATCAGCAACACCAGGATCGTGCCGTTCGGCGAGCCCTCGCGTGGCGACGTGGTGGTATTCCACTTCCCCGGCCACAGCGACAACGACCCGGCCAAGGGCGAGAACTTCATCAAGCGCGTGATCGGCGTGCCGGGTGACACCGTGGTCTTCGAAGGCGACGGCGTGATCCTCAATGGCGAGCCGCTGAAGTACGACAACAAGGGCATCTACGCCGGCCACAAGGGCCAGGGCGAAGGCGCCAACCTGCTGGTCGAGCACCTGCCGGGCCGCACCCACACCGTGCTGGAGACCGACTACCCGCGCGGCCAGGGCCAGTGGACGGTGCCGGCCGGCAAGTACCTGGTGATGGGCGACAACCGCGACAACAGCGACGACGGCCGTTTCTGGGGCCTGCTGCCGGAGGAGAACCTGCGCGGCAAGGCCTTCCTGATCTGGCTGAACTGCCAGGGCTGGTTCTGCAAGGATGGCTTCGAGCCGTCGCGGATCGGCTCGAGCATCAACTGATCGGGCATCAACTGAGTACCTTCACATCCAACGCGTATCTGGGGAGAACGCAATGAAGACGATGAACACGCAGCGCGGCATGACCCTGACCTCGTTCCTGACGGTCCTGATCGTGGTCGGTTTCTTCCTCTACATCGGCATGAAGCTGTTCCCGATGTACCAGGAGTACTACGCCGTGCGCTCGGCGATGAAGAGCCTGGCCAACGAGCCGGGCGTGGGCAGCATGGAGCCGTCGCGGATCCAGGACCTGTTCTTCAAGCGCCTGTACATCAACTACTCGGACAATGTGAAGCCGGCCAACGTGAAGTTCGACCGTCGCGACAATGGCTGGACCCTCAAGGTCAACTACGAAGTGCGTCGCCAGCTGATCGGCAACCTCGATGTGGTTGGCAAATTCGATTCTTCCCAGGACCTGACACGAAGCGGTGCCCAGTAAATTCATCCAACGTGGCGACCTGATCGGTCATGCCTTCAGCGACCCGGCCCTGCTCAAGCAGGCGCTGACGCATCGCAGTGCCGGTGCGCCGCACAACGAGCGCCTGGAGTTCCTCGGCGACAGCATCGTCAACATGATGGCGGCCGAGGCGTTGTACCGACGCTGGCCCAAGGCTGACGAAGGGGCGATGACCCGTGCCCGTGCCGAGCTGGTGCGCGAAGGTGCGTTGGCGGTGATCGCGCGCACCCTGCAGTTGGGCGAGCGGCTGACCCTGGGCCCGGGCGAAATGAAGTCCGGCGGTCATCGCCGCGACTCGATCCTGGCCGACGCAGTGGAAGCCGTGGTGGCTGCGATCTACCTGGATGCCGGCTTCGAGGCCTGCCGGGCGGTGGTACTGCCCTGGTTCAGCGCTTCGATCGAGGCGCTGCCGGCCTCCGGCCGTCCCGAGAAGGACCCCAAGACCCGCCTGCAGGAATGGCTGCAGGCCCGACAGAAGGCGTTGCCGCAGTATGAACTGGTGTCAGAATCCGGTGACGACCATGCCAAGCACTTCCGGGTACGCTGCAACGTAGCCGACCCGGCCGCCAGCACCGAGGGCGAAGGCGCCTCGCGGCGGCTTGCCGAACAACAGGCGGCTGCGGCCGTCCTAGAACAACTGGATTCCAAGTGAGCGAACAAACTCCTCATCATTGCGGCAGCGTGGCCGTCATCGGCCGCCCGAACGTGGGCAAGTCGACCCTGACCAATGCCCTGGTCGGTGCGAAGGTCAGCATCGTTTCCAACCGTCCGCAGACCACGCGCCATCGCCTGCTGGGCATCGCCACCTACCCGGAAGGCCAGCTGGTGCTGGTTGATACCCCCGGGCTGCACAAGGTGCAGAAGCGGGCGATGAACCGGGTGATGAACCGTGCCGCGCGCGGCTCGCTGGAGGGCGTCGATGCCGGCCTGCTGGTGATCGAGGCCGGTCGCTGGGATGAAGAAGACAGCCTGGCCTTCAATGTGCTGCGCGATGCCGGCATTCCGGTGGTGCTGGTGGTCAACAAGATCGATCGCCTGAAGGAAAAGGGCGCGCTGCTGCCGTTCCTGCAGCAGGTGACCGAAGGCCGTGATTTCGCTGCCGTGCATCCGATCTCGGCGCAGAAGCGCAATGGCCTGGAAGCGTTGGTGCGCGACGTGCTGAAGCTGCTTCCGGAAGCGCCGCCGATGTTCGGCGAGGACGAGATCACCGACCGCAGCCAGCGTTTCCTGGCCGGCGAGCTGGTACGCGAGCAGCTGATGCGCCAGCTCGGCGAAGAGCTGCCGTACGCTACCACCGTTGAGATCGAGCGCTTCACCGAGGACGGCAACCTGTTGCGCATCGGCGCGGTGATCTGGGTCGAGCGCGAAGGCCAGAAGGCCATCGTGATCGGCAAGGGCGGCGCCCGCCTCAAGGAGATCGGCGCCAAGTCCCGCCTGCAGATGGAGCGTCTGTTCGGGGCCAAGGTGTTCCTTGAGACCTGGGTGCGCGTGCGTGAAGGCTGGTCCGATGACGAGGCCGCGCTGAAGGCCTTCGGTTACGAGTAAGCCGTTGCGGTCGCTTCGATGATGATCGAGGACGACACCGGCTTCGTGCTGCATGCGCGGGCCTACCGCGAGACCAGCCTGCTGGTCGAGGTGTTGAGCGCGCAGCATGGCCGCGTCGGCCTGCTCGCGCGTGGTGTGTCAACCGCCAAGGGCCAGGTGCTGCGCGCTGCCCTGCAGCCATTGCAGTGGATCCGCTTCAGCGCCCAGCAGCGCGGTGAACTGGCCCAGTTGCGCGGCGCTGAAGCGCTGGATGCGGCCCCGCGCCTGGTCGGCCAGGCGATGCTGGCCGGCTTCTATCTGAGTGAACTGACCCTGCGCCTGGCACCTCGCCAGGATCCGTTGCCTGAGTTGTATCTGGCCTATGGCGAAGCGCGCGCACGGCTGGCGGTCGGTGCCGGCCTGGCCTGGACGCTGCGTCGTTTCGAGCGCGAGCTGCTGACCGCGCTGGGCCTGGGTTTCGAACTGGACAGTGCCAGCGACGGCCAGCCGATCGACCCGGCCGCGCGCTACGAGCTGGACCCACAGGAAGGCGCGCAGCGCCTGCTCAGTGAGCGTGGTGGGGAACGCCGGGCGGCGGCCACTGGCTCGGCGCTGCTGGCGTTGGCGGCCGACGAAGAGCCCGCTGCCGCCGACCTGGCCAGCCTGCGCCTGCCGATGCGGCGGGTGCTGGCCCATCACCTCGGGCCACGCGGCCTGAAGTCCTGGGAAATGCTCGAGCAGCTCGCGCCCCGCAGGTAGGGGGTGTTCGGCAGGGCTTGCAGCCCTGCACCTGCCGAGGCCAAAGCAATAGCAACAACAACAGCATGCATTCCGTGGGATGGCGGGGTGGGTCCGGTTGCGGGGGGCGCTGCAAGTCCCCCTCCGGGGTCCGGCCCAGCCGCTGGCGGCTGTGCGTTCGGGCGCTTGCGAAGCAGTGCTTCGCAAGCAAAGCGCCCTC
>NZ_JAPTFQ010000007.1:0-92450 GCF_030985535.1 Stenotrophomonas sp. Sm2128 | reverse complement strand
GCCCCTGCCCGCCCCCGGGCATTCCCCCGCGGCCTCGCGCCGCTCCTGCAATGGAGACCCACCATGTCCAGTGAACCGATCCGCGACCCGGCCAGCGATCATCTGCTGACCCCGCAGAATTCCGCCTTCATCATCATCGACTACCAGCCGGTGCAGGTGAACTCCATCGCCTCGATGGACCGCCAGCTGCTGGTCAACAACATCGTCGGCACCGCCAAAGCCGCCGTCGCCTATGGTTTGCCGATCGTGCATTCGACGGTGAACGTCAAGACCGGCCTGAACAAGCCGCCAATTCCGCAGCTGCGCAAGGTACTGGGTGACTACCCCACCTACGACCGCACCACCATCAACTCCTGGGAGGACGTCGAGTTCCGCAAGGCGGTGGAAGCCACCGGCCGCCGCAAGCTGATCATGACCGCGCTGTGGACCGAGGCGTGCCTGACTTTCCCGGCCCTGGATGCGTTGAAGGAAGGCTATGAGGTGTATGTGGTGGTCGACGCCGTCGGCGGCACCTCGCTGGCCGCGCACGATGCGGCGTTGCGCCGCATCGAACAGGCCGGTGGCCAGCTGATCAGCGTGCCACAGCTGTTCTGCGAGCTGCAGCGCGACTGGGCCCGTTCGGAAACGGTGCCGGCCTTCATGAACCTCTTCATTGAAACCGGTGGTACGGCAGGCATCCAGTTCTCGTACGATCGTACCGAGTGATTGGATGGCGGCGCCGGTCCTGGCCGGCGCCGCCTTTTGGAGCAGTCGAGCATGGCTCGACGCCACAGACAGATGGAGAACGTGATGGCCTACGCACGCATTGTTTCAACCGCCGACAACTACCTGCACCACATCAGCAACGGCACATTCGCCGTGGATGCGGACGAGCCCGCCTCGTTGGGCGGTCAGGGCAAGGGCTTCGCACCGTTCGACCTGTACCTGGCCTCGCTGGCGGCGTGCACCGCCATCACCCTGCGCATGTACGCGCAGCGCAAGGGCTGGGAACTGGGCGAGTTCCATGCCGAGCTGCGCTCGGAACGTGACGCGGATGGTCGCTTCCATGTGCACCGCGTGCTGCATGCCAGCGCCGAGCTGAGCGATGCGCAGTGGCAGCGGTTGCTGGAGGTGGTGGAAAAGACCCCGGTGACCCTGGTGATGCGCGAGGGTGCGCGCATCACCAGTGAGCGTGGGGCTGCAGCGTAACCCCATCCACACATGGCGTGGATCTACTGTAGAGGCGAAAGCTCAGCGCCGTGAATGCAGCACGGTGCGCTGGCGCATCGCGTTGAATTCCTGCTCCACCTGCTGGATGTCTTCGGCCTGGAAACCGGCCGCATCCAGCAGCTGGTCGGCGGCAGCGGCGGCCAGCGGATCATCGTCACGCTGGCGCCAGCAGCGCGCCGGCAGGAAATAGCCCACCTCGCTGCGCCCGCGCATGATCACCACCGGCCGGCCTGCATACAGCAGGAACTCGGCCAGGTGCTGGCGCAGGCCCTCGACGGAAACATAGGCCGGCCCAACACCCAGCATCTGGCTGTACGGTTCGGGACTCTCGAACAGCTTGCGACGGCTCATCCACTCCTCCTTTTGAACAACGCGTGGTCTCCTTTCCTTAGACGGGCGCATCGCTGCGCCCCCGCCACGCACTACGTGATCCGCATCACGCCGCCACTCAGAAGCCGGTGTTGAACTCCAGCTGGAATACGTCGATCGACAGCGGCGCACCGGACACTTCCTTGGCCGCCATCCACTTGCCGCTGATCCAGCTGCGCGCGTCCAGCGCGTAGGCACCACCCACGTAGTAGCCGCGGGCGTTGGTACCGCCCAGGTGGAAGTTCGGATCGTTGTAGGCGTCCGGCAGCGCATCGGCCTCGATGTGCTTGTAGCCCAGCAGCGCCTGCCACTGACCCTTCTCCTTCAGCTCGGTGGCTCCGAAGGTGGCCTGCACCATCCAGGCGGTGTCGCCGCTGCGGAAGGTGTCGATGCTGGCGGTACCGCCGGCGCCGTAGTTGTTGACGATGCCGTTCTGGGCGCGGCTGAACATGGCCTGCTTGTCGTAGGCCAGGTTGCGGATGTAATCGCCGTCCAGGCGCAGACCGACGCCCTGTGCCAGCTGCGTGTCCCAACGCAGGTTCAAGGTAGCCAGGCGGAAGGCCGAGGCCAGGCCGACATACTGCGGGGTCGGCGTGTTGGCCGGGTCCAGCGGATTGCGCGCGATGTCGCGGATCAGCATCAGGGTGTTGCCCTTCTGCATGAACGCCGGGCGCGACCAGTCGGTGTCACAGCCCACCGCACCCGCGTACAGGGCGCACGGTGAGGACAGGCGGCCGCTGATGTTCTTGAAGTCGTAGTAGCCCAATGCAGCGCGCAACGTATTCTCGTCATTGAAGCGCCAGTTCACACCTACCTGCGCACCGGACAGCCACTTGTTCTCATTCGGGGTCTTGACCCGGCTCTGGCTGGGCGAGCTGTCGGAGGTGTACTCCAGCGGCACCACCGCGAGGTTGCCGAACAGATCGAGATCCCCGCCGTTGAAGTCGTACTTCAGGTTGGCGGCCAGGCCATCGAAGTTGAGGTCGTTGGAGAACAGCGTGTCACTGGTCCAGAACGGATTGCCGAAGCGGCCACCGCGCACCGTCACCCAGTCCGCCAGGCTGTAGGCCAGCCAGGCCTGGTCCAGCCACACGTCCTTCTTGCTCAGGCCGCCACCCAGCTGCTCGGTGGTCGACACCGGGCCATTGCTGCTGCCGCTGGCCAGGCGCACGCCGGCCGTGGTGTGCTGGCCGATGGTCGCCTCGATGCCCAGGCGCGCGCGGATGCGCCACAGGTTGCGGCGGTCCTGGCGGGTGTTCAGCAGCGGTGGCAGCTGCAGGTTGGTGTTGGTATTGGTGTCGAAGCCGTTGCCGGAATTGATCGACGACCAGTTGCTCACGATGTCGCTGTTGCGTTCGGAGAAGAAGCGCGACTCGCTGCGCACGCGCATGTCACCGGTGACCTTGATGCGCTTGGTCCACTCGGCCACTTCGTTCGGTGCCGCCCAGCCCTCGGACCTGGCCTGCGCCATCACGTCCTGGCGCACCTCGTCACGGATGCCGTCGCGCACGCTCTGCGGCACGTACGGCACGCGCACGTCACCGGCCTCCAGGGCCACACCACCGCTGGCAGTGGCGGGTGCGGTGGCTGCGGTGCGCTGTGCAGCCGCTGCTTCGGCCTCGGCCTGGACCAGCAAGGCCTGGCCGTCTTCGGGCTTCAGCGCACCGCTGGCGATCAGGCCCTTGATCAGCTTGACCATGGTCGTTTCGGCGGCCATCGCACCGGCCGGGGCGGCCAGGCTGAGCAGCACGGCACAGCACAGCAGCGCCCGTCGGGCCGGCCGCGGGCGGCGGGAGTCGGTTCGTGCGCGGACGTGGTCGTTCATCACGGTTCTCATCGAAAGAAGGGAAATCACGGAGGTCGGGAATCAGGCCCCGGGCCGGCGGCCCTGGATCAGCACGCGGGCGGGGAAATCGAGCGACGGCGGCGGTGCCTGGTCGACCTTGCCGATGCGTCGCAGCGCATCGAGCACGGCCGCGTCGGCCTCCTCGTTGCCACTGCCGCGCACCAGCTCGACCTTTTCCAGGCGGCCATCGTTGGCCAGCCACACATTCACCTGCAACTGGAACGCCAGGCGCTTGACCTTGTCATCGCGCGAGATCGCCTGCTGCATCAGGTAGCCGAGGTAGCGGCCGTAGGTAGCGTTGCCGGCGCCACCACGGCCAACGCCGGACGAACCGCCGCCACTACCGGACTGGATGCCGAAGTTGTCACCGCCGGCCTGCGCATCGGCGTTCATCGTCACCGGATCGGCATTGTCCGGCGTCGGCGTCGGCTCTTCTGCCGGCGTCGGTTGATCCAGCGGCTCCGGTTCGGGCATCGTCTCTTCTGGCGGCGTTTCCGGTTCCGGCGGCTTTTCCGGCGGCGGCGGTGGCGGCGGCGGTGGCGGCGGCAGCGCCAGCATCGGCGGCTGCACCACCGGCCGACGGGTGCTGGCAGTGTCCTTGAACAGCATCCACCACACGGCGATGCCGAGCACCAGCAACGCGGCCAGCACCAGCGCGACGGTCACCAGCAACTGGCGACCGCGCATGCCGGGCTCCGGCCGAGGGGGTTGATGGGCCGTCATGCCTCAGCCCTGCGCCTTGCCGGTGACCAGGCCGACCTGGGCCAACTCCAGCCGCCGCAGCAGGTCCAGCACCTCGACCACGCGGGCGTACTGCACCTGCGCATCACCGCGCACGATCACCGGGAAATCCGGCGTGGTCGCGCGCTCGGTGCGCAGCCGGTCTTCCAGTTCGGCCATCGTCACCGGGTAGGCGTCCAGGAACACCTGTCCACTGGGGTCGATGGTGATCGCCTTGGTCTTCGGCTTCTCCAGCGCGACGCTGTTGCTCGCCTTCGGCAGGTTGACCTCGATGCCGGGGATGGAGGCGTTGCTGGTCAGGATGAAGATCACCAGCACCACCAGCAGCACGTCGACGAAGGGCGTCACGTTGATGCCCTTCTCGCGCTTCTTGATGCCGAACTTCGCCTTCTGGCCCATGACGCGCCCCTCAGCCCTGGACCGTGGCCGGGCCGCGCCCGTCCTGCTCTTCGGCCAGGCGTGCGGCGAACTCGTCGATGAATACCGCCATGTCCGCGCCGATCGCCTCGGCGCGCGCGCCCAGGTAGTTGTAGCCGAACAGCGCCGGAATCGCGACACCAAGGCCGGCTGCGGTACACAGCAGCGCCGCGGCCATGCCCGGTGCCACCGAATTGATGTCCACCGCGCCGGCCATCGCCGCGACCACGAACACCAGCATGATGCCGATCACGGTACCGAACAGGCCCACGTACGGCGCACCTTCGATGGTGGTCGACAGCCAGTTCATGCGCCGCGCCATCGCTTCCTGCTCGCGCACCATCACCGCATCCATCGAGGCGCGGATCGCCGCAATGGTGGCACCACTGAGATAACCACTATTGCCGTCGCGCTGGTGGCGCTGCTGCATTTCATCGATGGCCACCTGGTAGATGCGCCACAGCGAACCGTCGTGCATCGCGGTGGGTGCCTTGCCCTGGCGGTCCATGTCGGACAGGGTGCGCAGCGGCACACCCGACAGCTTGCCGAAGCTCTCGGTGAACACCGCGTTGGCCTTGCTGGTACGGCCGAAGTGCCGCCCCTTGGCGATCATGATCGCCCACGACAGCAGCATCATCAGGCCGAGGATGGCGACCACCACCCAGGCGTCGAACGGCATCGCCTTGAGGATGAAGGCGAAGTGGCTCTGCCCGGCGGACTGCTCGTCGGCGCCGTAGCTGATCAGGCGCGAGTCGGCGCCCTGCGCGGTGGCATCGGCCAGCAGCAGCGCGGCCGGACGTGCCACGCGCGAGATACGCAGCTCATCCAGCGCGCCTTCGAAGCTGGCCAGCGGCTGCACCGCGCCCGGCGCATCGGCGCCCACCACCGGCGCGGTGGTCAGCGCCGGCAGCTCGCCGCTCAGCTGGGCGACCACGCGGCCATTGAGGTACAACTGCAGTGCGCCCTTCTCTGCGGTCAGCGCCACATGCGCCCACTGCCCTTCCGGAACCGGCTGCGCCGGCGTGCTGCGCTGGCCATTGAGCTGCACGAACGGCACGCGGTTCTCGATGCCCAGCACCAGTTCGGAAGCACCATCACGGCGGGCGTAGATTGCTTGAGCCGCATTATTGCTGCCCGGCTTGATCCAGGCCGAAACGGTGAGCGGCGCGCCCGCTTCCTGCGCCAGCGACGCGCTGGCCGGCAGCGGCAGCGGGCCGGCGCCCAGCTGCACGCCGCGGCCGATCACCGCGCCTTCCGACGGCGGCACCACCGCACCGGCATTGTTGCCATAAGCGGTGGTGTCGCGTGCCGGCGCATTGGCCTCGGCGAAGTGGTAGACCAGCGTATAGTCCGGATCGAACACCTGCTGGCCGTTGCCGCTGGCGGGGGCCTTTTCATTGCCGTAGTACATCCAGATCGTCTGCGGCGCCGCAGCGCTGACCGCCGGCACGTCCACCCAGACCAGCGCCAGGCCCAGCTTGGGATCGAACTGTTCGATCTGGTGGGCCAGCACGGTGCGGCCATCACCCGAGACAAAGCGCAGGTCGTTACCCGCATCCTGGGTGCCGTCGAAGCCGAAGTTGCCGGTATGCAGGCGCAGCAGCAGCGGGGTGCGACCCGGGTCACCGGCCAGGCCCGCGCCCTGCGGGCCGGCGTCGATGGTGATCGGCTTGCGGTACTTCCATTCGGCCTGCCACCAATTGGCATCGGCCGCAGCGGCCGGCAGCGCAACCAGCGCGGCCAGCAGCAACAACACTCGGGAAAGCAAACGGTCCATGCGAAGGGTCTCCGGAGAACGCATGTTCAAGGGAAGGGTCAGTAACTGGTGCTGATGTTGAAATGCAGGCGTGGGTCGTCCTTGCGCGTGACCGGGCCATCGGCGTAGGGCCAGGCGTAGTCCAGGCGCAGTTGCAGGTGTTCACCCAGGCGCAGCTGCGCGCCCAGGCCGACCGAGGCCAGGTTGTACTTGTCACGCTGTTCGGGCAGCGGCTGGCGCAGGCGCAGGTAGGCCGCGTCGGCAAAGCTGTAGACGCGCAGATCCGTGCCGCTCCACGGCGACCATGCCGGGGTGCGCCATTCCAGGCTGGCCAGGCCGCCGTAATCGCCGATCGCCTCGGCCGACAGATAGCCGCGCACGGTGTACATGCCACCGGCGGCGAACTGCTCGGCCGACACCAGCGGCGCATCGGTCACCTGCAACGAGCCGCGTGCATACCACTGCCAGTCGCTGCTGAACGTGTGCGTGTTGGCGACGTCCGCCTTGAACGCGACAAAACTGGGGTCTGCCCAGTAGCGCTTCTGCCCGAACCCGATGGCATCACTGCCATAGCCGAACAGCCGACGGGTACCGGCCACCAGCTGCGTATTGATACTCAACTGATCCTGCTCGCCCTGGCGCACACCGACAAACCCCAGGGTGATCGGCGCGTACTTCAACGGCGTCTTCAGGCTCTCCTTGCCCATCTGCGTGTCTTCCTCGGTGTCCTTGAAGTCCACGCCGAGGCTGAGCTGGCGCCACCACTGGCTGCTGCCGGCCAGTCGATAGTTGAGCTTGAGACCGATCGAATGGCCGTTGCCGATCACATTGGTTCCGGTGCCGGTACCGACCTGTCCGCCCGCGTTCAGCACGCGGCTGTCGGACTTGTAGCCGGAGGCTTCCAGGCTCCACGGCGTGCCTTCGAACGGCATCGTGTACGAGGCCGAGAACACCTTGGCCTGCTTTGTATCTTCCGGCGCCAGGTACACGCCGATGTTGGCGCTGTGCCCCCGCTTCCACAGGTTGTCGTAGGCCAGCGACGCACTCAGGCGCAGCTTCTCGGTGTCGGCGCTGTGGTCGTTGTTGATTGACGCGCTGGCACGCCACGGCGACTTCTCTTCGACCTGCAGGTCCACATCCATCGTGCCCGGCACCTGGCCTTCGCGCACCAGCGGCATCACCTGGCGACGCCCGCCCTCATTCAGTGCGGTCAGTTCCTTCTGCGCCTGGTCGAAGTCCGGCACCTTGCCCTCGGCAAGTGCCGGTACGCGTTCGCGGATGCGTTCGGGCGATTCGTGCTTCGTCCCCACGACCCGCAGCTGGCCAATCGGTGTCTGCTGTACCTTCAGCAGCACCACGCCACCGCTGACCTGCTGCTCGGGCAGCTCCACGTAGACCGACTGGTAGCCCGCCTGCTGGTACAGCGCATGGACGGCATCGCGTGCCTTCTCGACATCGGCCAGGGTCTTTCCCGGTCCGAGGAAGGGCTCGACCGCGCGTTCGATCTGGCGCGGATCGAGCACGGTGTTGCCGCGCACGATGTACTCATTGATGTTCACGCTGGGCGCGGGCGCCGCCTCCTGCGCGAACAGCGGCAGCGGCAGCGCCGCCAGGGCCAGCACCAGCGGATGCAGGCGCAGCGGGAGGCGGACGGCTCGGCACGGAACAGGAGTCATCGAAGGCATCGCGTCGTATCGAAGGAAAGGGCCATGGAGCGGCGCGTGGGTCTACCAACAGGACGTGTACGTCGCGTCAAAACCGCCAACAGTTTTGTGACAGCACTGTCATCTTTTGACGGCACCGCAACGCACGCAGGCGGACCCTGCCTTCTCCACACGTCTTCATTGCAGAACGTCGATTGCTGCGGAAGATTCGAGATGCGTGAATCACTGATGGTGGAACTGCGCGCTGCCCTCATCCTTGCGTTGCTGCTGGTGTTGGCCCCGGTGCGCGCCGACGAGGCGAAGAAGCAGGAAGACGCCGCGCCCTGCATGGAAGTACAGGTCAATGGCGAGCGCATTCCGGCCTGGGACTGCCTGCAGCGCAAGTTGGCGCCGGCATCGAAAGCGGCGAAGTCACCGGCACTGCCGGAGGCCGAACGGCTGATGCGGCAGCCGGGCAACCAGCTGATGCAGTACAACCTCGAAGGCACGCGACAGCGCATGGGCGATGCCTTTGGTCGTTCGGTGGTACCGCAGCGTCCGGCGCGATGAGCCTGCGCGGCCGTAGGGCCGAGCCCACGCTTGGCAGGATTTGAAGGGTCGAGCTATCGCTCGGCAGGATTCTGTAGAGTCGAGCCATGCTCGACTGTTCTTCCAGACGCAGCCGAGCGTAGGCTCGGCACTACGGTGCCGCGGGCACGATGCCATCGCTCGGCACGGGCGGCAGCCCAGGCACCGGCAGGCTGCGCAACTGCCCCGCCTGGTTCAGCTCCACCGCGTTGGCGCTGATGCTGGCGAGAACCGTGCAGGGCCCCAACCGCTGGCCCGGCACGTAGGCTTCGGCAGGACGGCCATCCACCGAAAGCAGCGCCAGCGGCGCGTGGTCGCCGGCCATCACGCCCAGCACGACCACCTCGGTCTGCACCGCACCGGGGGACAGCAACCGCACCAGCGGCAGGCTGGCCACTGCATCGAACAGGGGGCGTGCAGGGGCCTCTGCGTGCGTTTCGCTGGCCGCCGCCGTCGGCGCCACCGCAGACAGGGTCACGCCCCAATAGGCCACCACCGCCAGCAGCAGCGTCGCTGCCAGCAGGGTCAGTATGCGATTGCGATCCCAGCACCTGCCATCCATGTTCCGCACCATCGCCACGTTCGTGTCTGCCCACGCTAGCAGCTGCCGCTGACGCTTTTGTTTCATCATGCAGGCCTACGATGGCAGGCATCGACCTGGACAGGAGGCAACGTCGATGCAGCACGTGCCGCGTGGTTTCACCCTGCTGGAACTGATGGTGGTGCTGGTGATCATCGGCATCTGCACGGCGGGCATCGGCCTGGGCCTGGGCAGCCTGCTCGACCCGGGCCGGCAGCTGCGACAGGAAGCTGAACGGCTGGCGCAGCGCCTGCAGGTGGCGCGCGACGAGGCGCGCATCGATGGCCGCCCCCTGCGCTGGCAGGCCGACGCCGCCGGCTACCGCTTCAGCCGCCGTGAAGGCACCCGCTGGGTTGACGTGCAGCGCGATGACCTTCTGCGTGCGCAGCAATGGCAACCGGCGGGCATCGCGGTGCAACCGACCACGCCGATTGAACTGAGCCCGGAGTGGATCGGCGTGGCGTGGGAGCTGAGGCTGTCGTTGCAGGGCCGCCAGCTGCGTCTTCGTGATGATGGCAGCGGACAGTTGCAGGTCGTGCAGTGAAGCAGAACATGCGCGGGTTCACCCTGATCGAGGTACTGATTGCACTGGCGATCGTTTCGATTGCGCTGGCAGCGGTGATGCGTTCAGTGGCGGTGGCGACCGATGATCAGTCACGCCTGCGCGACCGCCGGCTGGCACTGATGTGTGCGCAGGACCGCTGGCAGGAGCTGCGCCTGGCCGGGCAGCCTCCGCAGGATGCACGGCAGCGCTGCGTGCAGGGGCGCAGCAGTTTCCTGGTGCTGCAGCATGTCGGCACCGGGAGTGACGGACAGCCACAGCTGGAACTCAGCGTGGTTGCCGAAGATGCACCCCGGCAGTCGCTGGCGCGGATGCAGCTGCCGTGGACGGCGGCGCAATGAAGCGTACCGCAGCAGGTTTCACACTGATCGAGGTGATGATCGCGATCACCATCATGGGCGTGCTGGCACTGATCTGCTGGCGTGCGCTGGACAGCGTGGCCAGCAGCGACCAACGCCTGCGCCGGGCCGAGGCCGAGACCACGACGGCGCTGCGCGTGCTGCAGCAGTTCCAGCGCGACATCGAGATGCGTGCCGACGACGCGCTGATGAACGGCGCAGTGCGCCCGGCGGATCAACCTCAGCGCCTGCTACCCCCTTCACTGGTGAGCGAACGGCATCCGGATGGAAGCTTCGCGCTGGAGATCACCCGCAGCTTGGGCAGCGACGGGTTGCGCTGGCAACGTGTTCGCTGGTGGCGACAGGGAAGCACGCTGTGGCGGGCCAGTGGCGCTGCGACGGATCGCTACCCTTTGCCCGCACCGGATCAGTCAAAGGGGATCGCGGTGGCGCAGGATGTGCAGCGATTCGAGGTACGCGCCTGGCAGCCGGGCGCCGGGTGGGCGCTGCTACCGAGCAAAGGCGAGGTGCTGCCGGCCACCGGGCTGGAACTGCGGTTGGGCCTGCGCGATGGGCGTGGGCCGTTGAGTTACCGGCGCGTGCTGGAGCTTTAGGATTCCTTCCAGGCAAAGCATCCACGCATGGCGTGGATCTACTGCCGAGCGGCTTCTACTGCCCGGCCTGCTTTGGTGGGTGCCGACCGTTGGTCGGCACTGAGGCTGGCCCAGCCATCCGCGCATGGCGCGGATCTACTGCCGAGCCTGCCGCCGGGTGCTCTCCTGCACCCGGCGGCGCCGTGTCGGTGGTCCTCACCGCTGATGGCCGCTCCCTGCCTTCGGTGCCGTCCTGGCTGGGGCCGCTGCCGTTCCGTGGCGGCTGGCCCGATGCTGTTCGTTCTTTCGGCCCGGTCGCATCCACGCATGGCGTGGATCTACTGCCGACCTTGGTGGGCAGCAACGTGTGCCGACCAAGGACGGCACCTACCGGCGCTGCGTGCCCTCGTCGCGACTTGCCTGCGGGAACTGGAAGGCACTGTTGGCGTCATAGCCGCTGTTGGCAGTGTTGCCACGCGCCGGCGGATTGATGGTGCTGGTGCCACTGCCGAAGCCGAGGATCTGCACGCTGATCACCGACGGCTGGTTGCGCCGTGCCTCGTCCTGGCTCTTGCGCATCACATCCTGTGCCGCCTGGCTGGCGCTGTTGGCTGCCGCACTGGCCGAGGCCAGCGCATTGACGTTCACCGATGCCAGCACCGGCAGGCCCTTGCTCTCGCCCTGTACCTGGATGTTGGCGGCATTGAGCACCTGCAGCGCCGCCAGGTTGATGTTGCCTGAGACGCGGATACCGGCCTCGCCCGCGTCGATGGTGCCAAGCGGTGCGATCAGGTCGACGTCGCCCGGTCGTACTTCGGCGATGGGGTTCAAGGTCGCGATGCCGGCGCCACTGGCGGGAGCCTGCGGCGACAGGATCACATTGCCCCAGCCGTCATAGACGCGACGCGGTGGCGTGTACAGCAGCGTCGTCTGCGAACCGCGACCGGCATTGATGTCACCCTGCTCCGACCACGCCAGGATGTCGCCGCCGAACGTGGTCATCACCCGCGACAGGCCCAGCAGCACGCTGTCCTGGCTGAACAGGCGGATATCGCCCTGCCCCTGGGTGACAAGGCCGGCGCTGGCAGGTGGCACCACGCCCTGCACACCGATCACGATCTGCCCACCCGGTGCCATCAGCTCGATGTTGCCGCCCGCCTCGGTACGCACGCCGGAGCCACCGTACATCACGATGTCGCCGGTACGGTCGATCGTCGCACCGGCCGCATTCCTGTCTGGCATCAGCGTGGCGATGGCTTCGCGCCCGCGCAGGTAGGAGCCGAAGCGGGGCCCTTCTGCATCGGTATATTCCCGTCCACCTTCGCGCAGCTCGGCGTAATAGACCTGGCGCAGGAAGATGCGCTGCTGTTCCTGCGGCAGCGCATCGAACGCGGCCAGCGCCCCGTCGCCGTCGGCAGCCACGCCGAAGCGCTGCTGCAGCCACTGCTTCAGCTCCTGGTTGTAGACCTTGACTGCCTTGCCCGGCTGCGATGCAAGCGATTGCGCGGGATCGGCAAGGTTGACTGGGTCCAGATAGCGGGCACGCAGGGCCGCGAAGTCGATCTGCTGGTTGCCGGCCGTCAGCGCGATGCTGGCGCCGGGACGAGTGTCGCCCTGCACGATGCCACCGAGGCTGACGATGCTGCCCGCATCCTCCTGGCGCAGCTGGCGGCCGGCACTGATCTCGGTGTTGCCGGGGCCAGCGATGGTCGCGTTCAGATGCACGATGTCGCGGCCTGCCGCCGCCACCGTGATGTCGGTGGGCGCGGTGTTCAACGCGGTCATCGACACCCCGAGGATGTCCCGGCCTGCCCGCAGTTGCACGGCGCCGGCGGCCTCGAACCAGTTCAACTGCGTGCGCTGCCCCGCGTTGGGATTCAGCGTGCGCCGGGCGCCGGTGGCCAGGCCGATAATGTCGCCCTGCACCGCGTAGAAACGGCTCGGCGCCAGGGCCGCAGACACGGAGGACAGCGGAGTATTCGGACCGAACGCAAACAGCGGAAGCGACGCGTCCGGCGATGCAATGTTGCCGTCGACCGACAGGTTGTGCCGCGTGCGGGTCACATTGCCTGCGGAATCCCCCTGCTCGGCCATGAATGCCGGGTCGAAGGGTCCCGGCAGGCGCGCGTCACTGGCCGAGCGCGCGATCTGGGTCGCGCCAGGCTGGGCGAAGATGCCGCCACCGGCCAGAACGTCCAGCCGTCCTGTCGCCGAGGGTGCCAGCAGGATCACATCCTGCGTCCCCGGCGTGGTGCTGATCCGGTCCAGCTTGATGTCACCCTGCGCAGCAATCGCGCTGAAGCGCGAAGGATAGAGCCAGTAATTCAGCAGATCATCACCGCCACGCACAACAAGCTGGACCTGCTCGCGCCACAGATTGCTGCCCGTCACGTTTTCCGGCCCGGCGAGGCCTGGCGCGAGGTCACCACCGGCACTGAACAGATCCACGGCCGTGTTGGCGGTCCACAGCGAGAACCACGTACTGCCTGCAGCGCGCGCGCCATCATCCAGCAGCACCGCGCTGTAGTTGGCCAGCGGAACCCGGCCGGCATCGGCGACGCCGCCGAGCACCACATCGCCCCGCGCCTGCAGCTGCGCGACCGCATCGCCCAGCACCAGCACCGGCCCGCCCATCGGGCGAGCGGCGTCGGCGGCGAACAGATCGGCCGCACGCAGCTGGCCCAGCGTCGCGTAGCTTTCCAGGGTGACGCCCATTGCACCGATGCGTCCCGCATCCAGCTGCAGGCTGCCACGCAGATTGCTGAAGGTACCGTTGAGGTCGAGATTCTGTCCCGCCCTGGAGGCATTGAGGCTGGAGAACGTCGCCCGCAGATTCGGATTCAGTGCGCCACCGATACGCAGTTGCAGGTCGCCGCCGCCGGTCAGGTGCAGCTGGCCATCGCTGACCCGGCCGGTCGATCCCACCGCCGCGATGATCGCACCCGAGCGCGGTGCGATCGTCGAGTCCAGCGCGTCACCTATCGCATCGCGCACGCCGGCGTCACGCCCGGCCTCCAGCGTCAAGTTGCCGCCGCCCAATGTACCGAAGCCGGTGAAGCCGACCATCCGCGGAGAGGCGCCAGCAGCAGCGGACACGTTGGTGTAGGCGCCAAAGTTCACCCACCAGCTGGTCGGCACCGGCTCCACACCGGTGGTGCTGCCGGTTCCCTGCCGCCACAGCCAATTGCCGACCGCGGCACTGGAGTACAGTGCCCAGTCGCGCTCGCTGGTGCCCGACTCTGCGCGCCCGGTCCAGACGTCACCGACGATATCGCGCCCGGCTTCGACGCGCAGGTTGCCGCCATGATCGGGATACCAGGCCTGGTAGCCGGCCAACGCGGCATCATAGCTGCCCGGCACCAGGTTCGGACCCAGCAGTGCGGTGTTCCTGGGGGCTGCTGCACGGGGCGAATTGAAGGCAGCGTCGCGGCCCTCGCCCAGCGTGGTGGGAGCGCCCGCCGTGTACACACCGAAGCCGGACTTCATCACGACATCACCGGCAGCGAGCAGTTCGAGGTCCCCCTTGCCGGTGCGCAGCACGCTCCACGCCGGCGTGCCTGCGCGCTTGCCGTAAGTGGTCACTTCGGTCTGCGTGCCGCCGCCGGCGCAGTAGGTGGGCGCCGTGCTGCAGAACTCGTCTTCGGTCATGCCAAACATCGCGGCGAAGTCCTTCGCAGGGGTGCCTACGTAGGACTCGTCGCCCCAGTAATCCAGCGAGCCCTGCGCGGCCACCTGGCGGGGGGCCGGGCCGCAGTAGTCGGCCGACATCGCGCAGAACTCGTCTTCGGTGAAGCCGAACATGTCGGCCAACTCCGCGATCGGACGGCCTGCATAGGAGGTGTCGCCGATCCAGTCCAGCGATGCCCGCTCAGTCAACGCACGATCACCCACCCAGATGATTTCGGTCTTGACCGTACCGATCGAGCCCTGGTGGGTGTCGGCCAGCACCACGCTGCCTTCACTGCCCCAGCGCCGGCTGCGTGGGTCGGCTGCCCCGGCATCGGCACCGGCAACCACGGTCAGGTCCCAGGAGGTGGTGCCCTCGGCCAGCATCGGCGCCAGCGCCCAGTTGCGCCCCTGGTTGCCGCCGGCATCGGCCGGCCGCAGATTCACCGGCCCGTTGCCGGGCAACTCCACCTTGGTCAACGATGGGATGTACGCGCCCACCTTGAGCTCGACTTCCCGTGCCAGGCGCAACGCAACCGGCAGCGTCGCGCCGGCGGGCCATTCCTGTGCCGCCATCTGTACCGCACTGCGCAGGCGGAAGCCGGCCCCCAGGCGCGCACCGGCCGCCAACACCAGCGGCTCCTGCAGCACGGTGCCCGCCGCCAGCGTCTGCCCGGAGTCGGTGGTCACCGCCGCACCCAGCACCGTGCCCGCTGGCAGGCGCAGGTTCTGCGAGATCACCATCGGCGCGGGCAGCACGGTACCGACCGGAAGCGTTACCGATTCGACCGGCACGTCATAGTTCAGGCGGGTGCCGGCCTGGAACTCGGTGCCGGGCTGCAGCTTCACTCCGTCCACCGGCACCAGCAGGCCGCCGCCAAAGGGGGTTTGCCCCGCGCTGCCATTGCGACCCTCATACAGCTGCCAGCCACCCTCATCCGGCGTGGACGGCGGCGGTGCGAACCCATCGTTGATGCTGCCGTAGACGTTGATGTTGCCTTCGGCCCGCAGCACCAGCGAGGCCGATTCGCCGAAGCCACGCCGCGATGGATCGGCGCGGTTGGCTTCGGGCCCGTAGCGGTAGCCGGACAGATCGATGTCGCCGGCAATAGTCAGGTCGCCGTCCGGGTTGGCGTCGCTGCGCCGCGCCAGCACCTGCACGCCGGGACGAAGGCGGACATCGCCCAGCGCCCGCGTGCGCTGCTGCAGATCCGCGTTGTCCAGCGCAGCATCGATCCAGGCCACGCTGTGCGGATCGACCACCTGGTCCAGCCACTGCTGGGTGACCAGCTGCGCGCGGTTGCCGCGCACGTCAGCGGTGGCTGCCAGGGGCGCATCGTCGTAGCGGCGAACACCATTGAGCTGGATGTCGGCCGCGCCATCGATGCGCAGGCCGGTGGCCGCGGCAATCGCCGCGTCGTTGCTGCCCAGCCGCGGCACATCGATCTTCAGCGTGCCGCGCGGGGTGCCATCGTTCTGGCCAGGACGTCCACCGACGGTAACATCGCTGCCCGCACGCAGGTCCAGCTGCGCCGCGCTGCCCAGGCCGACGGCACCTTCGGCGCTGCCCAGCGTGATGGTGGCCCGGTTTGGACTGTCGATGATCTTGCCATGGCTGTCCACGCGCAGGCCGGTACCGTGCGCGTCCAGCGTGCCGTCCACCTGCAACTGATCGCGGGCGTACAGGCGGATGCTGCCGACCTGCTCGCCGCTGGCATCGATGCGGCCGGCCACGGTCAGGCTGCCCGCATCGACGCTGATATCGACCCGGCGCGCCTTCACTTCGTCGCCGATCCGCAGATCGCCCTCACCGATCTGGAAGCTGCGACCGCCGACGACGCCGCCGGCGGTCAATCGCTGGTTGAGGCCGGCGAAGTCCTGCAGCTGGCGTGCCCGCACCACCAGTTCGCCTCCGTCGTAGGGCACCAGCGTGCCACCGGCATCGTAGCGACCAGTGGCGGCACCCTGCAGAACACCGGCCAGATCGGCTCGGCCGGCCATTGCGGTGACCGTCAGGCGTCCGCCTCGGTTGTTGCGGGCGGAAACATCGATGCGGGAGGCCGCATCGGCGCGGATGTCACCCGTGTCGCTGGACAGCAGGACATCGCCGCCCCAGCTGAACTTGTCCACGTCGTACAGCGAGACCTTGCGTCCGGCCAGATCCAACGCGGCCCGGCTGCCAAGCGTGATGCCCTGGCGTGCGTTCGCCGACAGCCGTCCGGACGCCAGCGCGATCGTGCTGTCCAGCGTGATCCGGTTGGCGTCGATGCTCAGCTCACTGCCCAGTGCATCGCCACCCGCCTTGCCGGTGCCCCCCTGCAGGCGGAAGTCGCCGCCGGTGCGCACGCGCAGCCGCGCGGCGGGATCGGCCGTCAACAGCGGTGTATCGATACCCAGGCTGCCTCCGCTGTACTGCCAGCCCTTGTCGGCCAGATAGTCGCCGCGCTGCTGGAACACGTCCAGCGTGCCCTGCGCGGAGAACGACAGCTGCTCCGAAGCACTCAGGTTCAGCGCACTGAATCCGAGCACCTGCCGGTTCGCAGGTACTTCAGAACTGGGACGGCTGAATGGCGCCCGCCCCAGCTGCAGCTGGCGGGTAAAGATGTCCAGCTGCCCGGCGCCGAGCCGGTCCACCATCGGATCGGCCGGCGGCACCGACGCGTCACTGCCCGGCGCTTGACTCGCCGCCAATGAGCCGTCCCAGACCAGCGTGTCCACCAGGATGCGCGCCCGGTCAGTCGCAGCACCGTAGCCGCGGATGGCCTGCGCACCAAGCACGAGCGTCTGCAGGCCACTGCGGCCGGTGGCACTGTCGCGCGCGTCCAGGTCGACGCTGCCGAACACGTTGACAGAGTCCCGCGCGACCAGGCTCAGCGTGTCCAGCGCCGGCGCGCCGGTGGCATCATTGCCGCGCAGCAGTTGCTGCAGCACGGACTGGTTCATGGTCATGCCACTGGGCAGCGCCCCTGCCGCAGCGGCCAGGGCGATCGCTTCGGCACTGCCGAGGTTCAGCGCCGCCATGCTCAGGCCGAGCTGACGGGTGCCATAGCTGGCCGAGTCGCGCATCTGCAGCGCGCCATCGGTCGCTACCGCGATGCTGCCATCGGAAACCAGCCGGGTCTGGCCGTCGCACGCCGTCTGGCACCCCCCGATGTCGATCGCCACTGGACCGGCCTCCACCCCGGTGGTGCCGGTGATCAGGTTCAGGCGCTGGTTGGACACCGCCAGCAGGCCGCCGGAGACCTGGTAAGGCAGGGTCGCGCTGGCATTCGCGTTGGCGGATGCGAACGACAGTGTATCGAGGGTCGCACCGGCCTCGACCAGCACGCCGCTGCCACCGGAGGCCGCTGCCACCAGCACTTCCGGTGCGTTCAAGGTGACGCCGGAACGGATCGCCACGCTGCGCGCCTGGCCGGTCACCGCCACCTGCGAGGCCTCCTGGTTGAACTGCCCGCCGATCATCATCCGCGCCGGCAGGAAGGCATTGAGCGCGTCGTCGCTGAAGGTGGCACCGCGATCACGCGCCTGCGATTGCGCACCGCCGTCGACGATCTCCAGTGAACCGACCGCCGGGCTGGCCAACGTGGCTGTCAGCGTGCCGCCTCGCCCGTTGTCGGTGGCGGCGCCGAACCGCGCGGTGCCGGCGAAGCGGATGGCAGGCGTGTCTGCACGACCTGCGCCTTCGCCCAACGCAAGGGTCAACCCGAGCGCATCGATGGTCTGCCAGCCACGCGACTCGCCGCGGCGGTCGGCCACCGATTGCGCGAAGCTGTTGTAGGAGGTTTCGTTGTAGCCCGAGTGCCGGCGTACTACTGCGGCGGGGGTCAGCAGGATGTCGGTGAGCAACGGCGAGATTGCCGCGCCCAGCGCCGTGCGCTGCTGCCCGGACACACGCCAGGTGCCGGTACCGGTCGCGATGGGTTGCGCGATGCCCGAGGTGCCGGTGGCGCCCAGCTCAACCCGGAATGCACCGGGCTGCAGCGCATAGCTGGCCGGCATCAGCGTGTAGGTGCCTGCCGCCAGGCCGGGCACGCCCGCCGGCACGGTGATCTGCTGGCCCACGGCCGGTGCGGCGAATCCTTCCTCGCCGCTGGGGGCAAATGTCCCGGCGCGTCCCGGCACGATCGCATACACCGGGTTGCCCGAGGCACTGAATTCATAGCGCGGATTGGCGTCGGCCAACGCCGTTCGCAGCACGTCGACAGAGCCACCGCGTCCTGACACAAAGGCGGCACCGGTCAACTCACCACCGCCGGACATGTCCAGCAGGGCCCCCGGCGCCACCTCGATCTCATTCGCCTTCAGGGTCACCCCCATCGAGGAGATGCCGGCCGGCGTCAGCGAACCCAGGCTGCGCGTACCGACCCGCCAGTCGACACCATCGACGGTGCCACCATAGGGCAGCGACAAGCCGGCGCCACTGGTCGAGGTTACGCTGCCTGGCAGCAGTTCCACCCGGCTGCCGACGGTTCCGTTCTGGATAAGGCCACCCAGCTGCAGCGTGCCCATCGGCGCCTGTACGTTGCCGCCCTGCTGCACCGTGGCAGCCACCAGGCGAAGCGTACCCAGCGCCGATTCCGGCGCCGGCTTCGTGACCGCACCGGTGCCGTGGATGCGCAGCACGGCATCCGGATCGGCCCAGTAATCAGCGGTCTGCACGGTCTGCGCCGACGCGCCGGCCACCAGCGTGCCGACCGCGCCTGTGGTGGGGTACAGGCGCGCAGCGGTCACGTCCATCGAACCAGCCGTCATCAACGCGCTGGTGTTGCCACTGCTGGCAATGCCGTTGGTCAGGCGCACGTCACTGCGGCTTTCCAGCGCCACATGCTTGAAACCCGGCAGCCAGGTGACGTCGCGGATGTCGATCAGCTCGGCCTGCACCGCCAGCGCGTGATCTTCCGGCCCGGACGAAGCGACCGCGGCGGTGCCCTGCAGGTTCTCGCCCGGCATCTGGCGCCAGCGTGCCTGCGCCAGGCGAACATAGGGCGCACTCAGTCGCAGCCCAGACGATAGCCCGGCATCCACGGCCATGCCCAGGCTCGAAGTGCCCTGGCCATGGATGCGCAGGCTCTGGGCCAGGCGCAGGTCGACGTCGCCGACCGCGCGGATGTCACCGAACACGGACAGGTTGTCGAAACCGCCGGCTTGCAGCTGCTCGACCGACAACGCGGCGTGGCCATATTCCAATGCGGCAGGCAGTGGCTGCGCCGGTGCGCTGTGCTGGCTGAGGCTGATCGCACGCGCTCGCAGTACCTCGTCGCTGGCGCCACGTGCGTGGATGCTCCCGCCAAAGGCCAGGCCAAGCGTGCCCCCGCGTGCGCCGGCACCACCGGCGGCCGCGTCCATCCCGCCCTCCAGGTACAGCGCGTTGGCCGAACGCAGCACGATCTGCCCGCCGTCGCTGTCCACGCGCACGCGGCCCTGGCCATCGATGTCCAGTTCGGCCGACGCGCCGCGCGCCTGCAGGCGCGCACCGCGTTCGACCACCACGAAGGCTTCCGGTGGTCGGTTGTCGACGAATGCGGTGGTCTCCCAGTCCAGCGCCCCGCCAATCTCGATGCGCCCACCTGCGCGCACCTGCCCGCGCAGGCGGCCGCTGGGATCGGGCAGCGAAATCGCGTCTGCATCGGCATCCAGCAGCGCGCCCTCGGCGAAACGCCAGGTGCGTTCGGTGCGCTGCCCGGCGTACAGCGCGTTTTCCGGGCGCACATCGTCGATCAGGATGCGGCCGCCCTTCGCGCGCAGCGTGCCTTCAACATCGATGTTGCCTGCACCGAGCAGCGAGATCGTCTGCCCTGGATCGACCGCCACCAGTGCATCCTTGCCAACCCGCAGGTCACCGCCCACGCTGTTGCGCTCCGAACGCAGGCTGATGCTCGCACCCGCGCGCTGGCTGACGCGCCCGCTCGACGGATCGGCGCTGTACAGCGGCGCGTCCCACGCTGCCAGTGCGGACGCCCGGTCGGTCGCCATCCGCGCGTCCTGGGTCAGGCGCAGGCCTGGCAGGGCAGCGACCAGCCGCGCGCCATCGGCCACCTCCACACCGTGGTGGCCATTGATGTCGTACTGCGCGAAGCCACTGCCGAACAGGCCGGCGTCCAGTCGCAGCGATGTGCCCGCCAGGTCCGCATCGCCCACCCACACCTGGCCACCGGTCCCCAGCGAGAAGGAACCACCGCCCTGTCCTCGACCACTGAACCGGCTTCCCTCGCCCAGTTGCACCCGGCCACTGCCGTCGGTCGTCACCGTACTGCTGTTCGCCTGCAGGCTGACGCTGCCGCCTTTGCCGATATGGGCCTTGCCGCGCAGGTCCAGCGCAGCACCGGCCTCGACGTCAACCGTTGCGTCGGCGCCCACGGCCACGTCATGACTATTGCCCAGGCTCAGGCGGCCGCCATCCGTCCAGGCACCGCTCGCGTCGCGCGGCATCGCCAGTGACGCATTGCTCCATTCACCGGAGAGATCGATCCGCGTGCCGTCGGCGATGGCGGTGCGCGCGCGGCCATCATGCAGCAGCGCCGTCGGCCGGCCCTGCACATCCAGCAGGTTGCCCGCCGACAGCTGGCCGCCGGCGATGCCGATGTCGCCTGCCAGTTCCACCTCGCTGCCGGTCAGGTTGAGCTGTCCGCCTGCCTGAAGCCGAAGGCTGCCGTCGATGCGGATGCGATCAGCGGTCGCCAGGTCGATCCGTCCCCACTGCTGGGCACTCAGCTCTGCGATATCCAGCCACACGGTGCCACGCCGCTCTTCGTTGACCGGGGCCAGCAGCGACCACGCGGCCTTCGTCCGAGCCTTGTCATCCAGGCGCACATCCGAGCCGAACACACCGCTGCGGCCCTGGCCGTCGTAGCGCCCCAGGTACAGCTGCGCATTGCGCGCGACCGCCGTCTGCGCCTGCGCATAACCCTCCAGCGCGGTATCCGGCCTGCGGTTCTGCTGCGCGCCCTGGAAGGTAGCCGTCTCAACCTTTCCATCCAGCACCGCGGTCGGTGCGGAGATGATCAGGCGTCCTGCATCGCGGCCGACCGTGTATCCGTTATCGACACGCTGCGCCGCGAATACAATCGGATCACGGAAGGTCTCGGTGATGCCCCAGCGCTCCTGCTTTACTTCATGGCCGCTGTACAGGCCATCGAAGAGCATCTCCGCCGGCGCGTCATCAAGGCGGTAGACCTGGCCATCGACGCCGCGCACCCAGCTCTGCCGGATCACGCCGCTCTGCACATCCAGGCTGCCACCGGCAAGGTTGATGCGTGAGCCGCCATGCGTGATCACTTCCCTGCCGCCCAGCAGGACGGTGCCTCCCTGCGCGGCCCATTCGCCGATCGAGTGCCCCTGATTGTCAAGGTAGCCGCCCACTTCCAGCAGACCACCCGCCGCGTACCAGCGCTCACCCGCGTAGCCCCCGGTACCGGCCGGAACGTGGACCAGCCTGCGGCGGTCGACCCAGACCTCGCTGCTGGTCAGCTTGCCGCTGTCGCGGTTGTCCAGGGCATCGCGCAGTTCGTTGCCCTGCACCTTGACCTGGACATTGTTGCTTTCCATCGACACCTGTACGCCCACTGCGCCGGAAACATCCACGCGTGCCGCGTCGTCTACGTAGCTGCGGGCTGCCGCGTCGGCGATGATCTGGCCGCCCGTGGCAACCGTCAGCGAATCCGCACTGAAATGGATGTTGCCACCCGAGACGATCTCCACCCGCGACTGGTCCCGGCGATCATTGTGCTGGGACAGATTGTCGAAGGTTGCCGAGCGCGCGCCGGCGCGGATCGCGTCCTGCTCTGCCGACTCCTTGATGAGGCTGTTGCGCTGCGTATCCAGCACCGTGGCCTTGCCATCGTCCTCGACCAGCACCGCCGTGGTGGCTCCATCGGCAAGCGTGACGCTGCTGCCGGCATCACTGGTCGAAGCCAGAAGATGCACGGTGCCGCGCTGCGCCAGCGTGGTGCTGGCCACGGCCACACCGGCCTGCTCGACGTTGCGCCCGGCCAGGGTCACGTCACCCTCGCGGGCGCGCAGCAGACCGGCGTTGCGCACGCTGCCCGCCGTGCTGCCAGCGACGAAGCGCGGCGCGATTTCATTGCCGCGGGTGGTGGAGCTGGTATTGGTCGCCGTACCCACGCCGCGCCGGATCACGAAACTGTCACCGGCAGCGAGCTGCACCTGGCCCTTGCGCGCCTCGATATGGCCAGCATTCTCCACGCTGTGCCCGGCCAGCAGCACGTAGCCACCGCCGCGCGTCGCGCTGGTCGGCTCATGGGTCGCGATGCGGGCACCCTGCTCCACCATCACCTTGCCAAATGCATCGCTGAGCGCGCTGCTGCTGGCGTCGGGGCTGTACAGGCCGTTGTCACGGAACTGCGCATCGCTGATCCGTGCTGCAGCCGCCAGCAGATTGCGTACATTGACCTGGCTGTTGTTGCCGAACACCACCCCGTTGCGGTTGGCCACGAACACCGTGCCATTGGCCTTCAGCTGGCCCAGGATCTGGCTGGGCCGCGCCTGCGGATCATTGACGCGGTTCAGGACTGCCCAGTCAGGGTTCTGCAGGAAGTTCAGCGTGGTGTTGCCGCCGATATTGAAGGTCTCCCAGTTCAGGATCGCCTTGTCCGCGGTCTGCTCGACCGTAACCTGCACCCGCCCGTCGCTGCCCTGCGACTGGATTGCGTCGCGCGCATTGAGCCAGCCGCGGGTCAGCGGGTTCTGGTCGACGCTCAGGCCATCCTTGCCCAGGCCATCGGCAACGATGAAGCCAGCCTCGCGGCGCGCCTGCCGCGCCTGTTCCTGCAGGCGCTGCTGCAGGGCAATCGCCTGCGCAGCCGTACCGAGGTTGTCGATCGACTGCTGCAGCTTCTGCCGTGCTGCATCCTGCTGCTGGGCCGGCAACTGGAACTGGATCGGCACACCGTTGGGCATCCGGCCACTCTGTGCCGCGCTGCCCTGGGCCGCGCCCCGCTCGGCGAACCAGCCCGGGCTGAACGCCTGCTGCGCCTGGCTGGCCGGGGCCACCATGCTGCCCAGGGCGACCGCGATGGCCCACGCCATCGGATGATTGCGGCGCATCGGCGCGGCCGGATGAACAGCGGACGGGAGCGGGTGCGACATCGGAACCTCATCAACCTGGTGGGCCGCGGCTGCGGCGACGATCGGGGAGGCACGCGCAACGCATGCCCTGCCACTGATAGACGGCTCACGTGACACGAAGCCGACAGCGAAACGCTGCGGCGGCGGCACCGTCGCGGAAATGGCGACGCCGGCCCAGGGGCCGGCGTCGGGTCAAGCAGGATTCAATCAGTGCTGCGGATTACAGCGGACGACCGATGCCGGCGCAGGTGCTGGGATTGTTCAGGCCGGCAGTGCTGCTGGCC
This sequence comes from Stenotrophomonas sp. Sm2128, assembly GCF_030985535.1. Classification (NCBI taxonomy): domain Bacteria; kingdom Pseudomonadati; phylum Pseudomonadota; class Gammaproteobacteria; order Lysobacterales; family Lysobacteraceae; genus Stenotrophomonas; species Stenotrophomonas sp. Sm2128. The sequence goes on along the minus strand of NZ_JAPTFQ010000007.1, from coordinate 68,774 downwards.
AGCACGAAACGGTTGCGGATCGCATCGCGCCAGGCCTTGGTCAGCGGGATGAAGCCGTGGTCGGTGATCGACTTCTCATACGCGACGGTGTAGGTCGCCGGATAGTGGCGGGCCAGGAAGCCGCGCAGGCTGGTGGCGACGCTCGAATCCTTGTAGCACTGGCCGATCACCAGGTTGGTGTAGCCGGCGATCGGATAGCCGGCCGACGGGTTGCCGAACACCGGCACCCAGTTGGCGGGGTCCTCGGCAGCGGTGCCGGTCGGCGGAGCGACGGTGTCCAGGGTGGCCTGCACACTCACCTGATCCGGCGAGAAGCCCTTGACCTTGGCGACCTTGGTCGCATCGGTCACGCTCGGGATCACGTCCGGGCCAACGTAACCGATACGGCCTTCAGCAGCGTAGACAGCGTTGTACAGCGAGGTGCCACCGGTGGCCGGCGCGGCCACCAGGAACGCCGGCAGGTTGCCGTTGGCATCGCGCTTGTACAGGTCGGCGAAGGTCGACTTGATGGCGAACTTGCCACCCACCAGGTTCGAGGTGCCAGCGTTCTCAGCCGCACAGGCCGCAGTCAGGAAGCGGCTGAACATTTCGCTGGTGCCGCTGCTTTCCGGGCGGTACACCACCTGGATCGGGCCGCTGCGGTTGGCATCGATGGTCGACCAGTCGCTGATCGCACCCGAGAACACGCCGCAGATCTGCGCCACGCTCAGGTCCACCGCCGAACCGGCCTTGTTGAACGGAATGGTGACGGACGTGGCCACCGACGGCACCTGGATCAGCGCGCCGTAGCGGTTGGCGTTGGTCGGCTGGTTGAAGTTGGTGGTGTAGGTGCTCAGCTCGGTGCTGCTCAGCACCGAATCGCTGCCGGCGAAGTGCACGGTGCCGGTGGTCGAGAACAGCAGCGAGTTGTTTTCCAGGAAGGCCTTCTTGCCGGTGCCCGAACCGGTCACGGCGTAGGTGAAGTTCGCTGGCAGGATGCTGTCGGACGAACCCTTGTAGAGGTCGGCCGGCAGCGAAGCACCGCCGCCGGTAACGGTCTGCGCCGAGGCGGCGCCAACGGTAGCGAGCAGCGCGGTGGCAACCAGCGCGGCCAGGGTCTTGTACTTGTTCATGATCTTCTCCTGAAGGGTTTACTGCGAAGGGAAACGCCAAGGGAGGAACGGTCACTACACGCCTGCTGCCGCCGAGGGCCTCCCAGCCCACTCTGCGGCGACGTGTCCATGCTGGTCCGCGCCGATGACAGGCCGCTTAAGAAACCTGTGGAAGACCGAAAAAAGGTGTGGAGGATTGTGTGGAGAATCGGCCCATGCCACATTCCAGCGACGCCGCCCGATCAACTGAATTGAATCGACTGAATTGAATCGACTGAATTGAATCGACCTGATTGAATCGACCTGATTGGATCGACCTGATTGGATCGACCTGATTGGATCGACCCGATGGGATCGACCCGATGGGATCGACCCGATGGGATCGACCCGATGGGATCGACTGGGTAGAGTCGACTGTTAGTCGACTGCTTTCGCACGCGGAAACGATCTGAATGCACTCGATCTCCGCGCTGGTCGACTAACAGTCGACTCTACCCGTGATGCGCGTTGCGCATCACTGCACCAACTGGTTCATTTCCATGATCGGCATCAGCACCGCCAACACGATCGTCAGCACCACGCCGCCCATCACCAGGATCATGGTCGGCTCCAGCAAGGCAGTCAGTGCCATCGCGCGACGCTCGATCTCGCGCGAGATGGTCTGCGCGGCGCGATCCAGCAGCGGCGCCAGCGAACCGGTCTTCTCGCCACTTGCCACCAGATGCACCAGGATCGGCGGATACACCTTCTGTACCTTCAACGCAGCACCCAGCGCAGCACCTTCGCGCACGCGCGCGGACACATCGTCGGCACAGCGCGCCAGCAGCGCATTGCCCAGGGTCTGCCGCGCCGCCTCCAGTGCACGCAGCAGCGGCACGCCGGCATCCAGCAGGATCGCCAGTGTCGAGGCGAAGCGCGCACTGTTCACACCCAGCACGAATCGCCCGACCATCGGCACCCGCATGAGCATCGCGTCCCAGCGCAGGCGCAGCTCGGGCCTGCGCAGGGCCAACCGCCAGGCCACCACCAGCGCAGCGATGCCGAGCCCTGCCCACACGCCCCAGCTGCGCACAAACGCGCTGGCCGCCAGCATCACCTGGGTCAGCATCGGTAGTGTCTGCCGCGCCTGCACGAACGCGGTCACCACCTGCGGCACCACGTAGCTGAGCAGGAAGATCACGATCGCCACCGATACCAGGCTGATCGCCGCTGGGTAGATGAAGGCGGTCAGTACCTTGGCCTGCAGCGCATTGCGTTCTTCGATGTAGTCGGCCAAGCGCTCCATCACCCGTGCCAGATCACCGGAGTCTTCACCTGCACCCACCAGTGCCCGATAGATCGGTGGGAAATCGCGCGGCCGCGCGGCGAGTGCGACGGTCAGGCGCTGGCCAGCACGTACATCCGCACGCACGGCAGTGAGTGCCTGCGCAACATGCGGGCGCTCGGCCTGCTCGATCACCGCACTCAAAGCACCTTCCAACGGCAGGCTGGCCGCCAACAGGCTGGCCAGCTGGCGCGTAGCCCAGGCCAACTCGCTGGCGGACAACCGGCGAGCGCCCCAGCCACTGCCGGCACTGCGCGCCGCACTCACCTGCACAGGGGTCAGCCCGCGCCCGCGCAGCAGTTGGCGAGCACCGCGCGGGCTGTCGGCATCCAACTGGCCCTTTTCGATGCGGCCCTGCGCGTTGGCAGCCTGGTAGTCGAACAGTGCCATGCAGGCCTCAATCGTCGCCGGTGACGCGCAGGATCTCTTCCAGCGTGGTTACCCCGCTGTCGACCCAGCGCTGGCCGTCCTGCCGCAGGGTCCGCATGCCGGCCCGCCGGGCCGCCTCGCGTAGCGCAGGCTCGCCCTGCCCTTCATGGATCAGTGCGCGCACGCGGTCGTCGACCACAAACAGTTCATGGATGCCGGTTCGTCCCCGATAGCCGCTGTTGGCGCAGGCTGCGCAGCCCACCGCACGCCATACGGCACGGCCCTCGCCGTCCACCTCGGCACGTCGGCACTGCGTGCACAGCCGCCGCACCAGCCGCTGCGCCAGCACGCCACGCAGCGACGAGGCCAGCAGGAAGGGCTCCACACCCATGTCGGCCAGGCGGGTCACCGCCGAGATCGCATCGTTGGTGTGCAGCGAGGCCAGCACCCCATGCCCGGTCAGTGACGACTGCACAGCGATCTGCGCGGTCTCCAGGTCGCGGATTTCACCGATCATGATGGTGTCCGGGTCCTGGCGCAGGATCGCACGCAGCGCGGTGCCAAAGCTCATGCCGATGCGCACGTTGACCTGGATCTGGCCGATGCCGGCGAAGTCGTACTCCACCGGGTCTTCCACGGTGAGGATGTTGCTGGTGCTGCTGTCGAGCTGGCCCAGTGCGGCGTACAGCGACGTGGTCTTGCCGCTGCCGGTCGGCCCGGTGACCAGCACGATGCCGTGCGGCTGACGGATCAACCCGGTGAACGTGGCCAGCGTGTCATCGGCCATGCCGAGGCGCTGCAGCTGCAGGCGACCGGCATCCTTTTCCAGCAGGCGCAGCACAGCACGCTCGCCATGACCGGTCGGCACCGTGGAGACACGGATATCCAGCGGCCGCCCGCCCACGCGGATGGCGATGCGCCCGTCCTGCGGCAGGCGCTTCTCGGCAATGTCCAGGTGCGCCATGATCTTGATGCGTGATACCAGCGCCGCATGCAGTGCGCGCCGTGGCTGCACCATGTCGCGCAGGGTGCCGTCCACGCGGTAGCGCACCACCGAATGGGTCTCGAACGGTTCGATATGCAGATCGCTGGCGCCATCGCGTGCGGCCTGTGCCAGCAGCGCGTTGATCATGCGGATCACCGGCGCATCGTCCTGAGCATCCAGCAGATCGGTGACCTCCGGCATGTCCTGCATCAGCCGGTCCAGATCGACTTCGCTTTCGGCGGCACCCACCACGGCAGCGGCATCGCCGCCGTCACGGTACTGCTCACCCAACCGCTGTTGCCACGTCGCAGCATCCAGCGCCTGGAACGGCAGCGGGCCATGCCGGCGCCGCAGCTCGGCCACGGCCCACGCTGCGGTGTCGGCGGTGCCCAGCAACACGGGCTCGCCGCCAACTTCGGACAGCATCACGCCATGGCTGCGCACCCAGGCGTACGGCAGCGGCGCGGAAGCGCTCACGGCCCGATCACCAGTTCCGGCGTGTAGCCCAGCCCGCGCAGCTGCTGCAGCGCAGGGTCCAGCGTCGCCGGATCGCGCGGCAATCGCACGCGCAGGCGTTGCCCGCTCTCGCCGGGCGTCGCTTCGGCATAGGCCTGCAGGCCCAGTGCACGCACCTGCGCCACGCCCTGGCCGGCACGCGCCGGGTCCAGCCCCTGCGCGAACTGCACCAGCTGCGCATCGCCGTCACCGGACGGGTACAGCGCCGCCAGGCTGCTGTTCTGCAGCGGCTGGCCCTGGTCATCGCGTGCATTGCCCTGGCCGAGTACAGACAGGTCCTGTGGTGGCAGCTGCGGTGCCGACAGCGCCGGCAAGGCCCAGCTCTGTACCGGCTGCGCGCCGGCCTGCGCGTTGCGCATGTAGTCGTAGCGGTCGCGGGTCAGGCGCTGGCCGGCGGCCGGGTCACGCACCACGTGCGGGCGCAGGAACACCATCAGGTTGGTCTTGGCGCGCTTGCGCGTGTCGCTGCGGAACAAGGCGCCCAGGACCGGGATCTTTCCCAACCCCGGCACCGCATCACGGCCATGGCTGACGCTGTCTTCCAGCAGGCCACCCAGCACCATGATCTGGCCATCGTCCAGCAGCACGCTGGTATCCAGGGCGCGCTTGTTGGTGATGATGCCGGCCGTGCTGTTCGCGCTCTGCGCGTCGATGCTGCTGACTTCCTGGTAGATGTCCAGCTTCACCGTGCCGCCCTCGGAGATCTGCGGGCGCACCCGCAGCTTCAGGCCGACGTCCTCGCGCACGATGGTCTGGAACGGGTTGTTGCTGCCGCCGCCGCCGTCGGTCACGTAGCGGCCACTGACGAACGGCACGGTCTGGCCGACCATGATGCTGGCCGCTTCGTTGTCCAGCGTCATCAGGTTCGGCGTGGACAGAATGTTGGCACCGCCCTTGCTCTGCAGCGCGTTGGCCAACGCCTTCATGTTGAGGATCTGGCCGACGCCGGGCAGGTTGATGGTGCCGTCGATCACACCGATCTTCAGGCCATCCTTGGGCAGCACGTCCAGGGTGGTGCGTGCGGTGGTGTTCAACCCGCTGCCACCGGTGGTGCCGCCGAAGTGGGTTCCGCCGAAGGTGCGGCCATTGCCCAGCATCCACTGCACGCCCAGTTCGGCCGCGTCGGTCTGGTTGACCTCCACGATCAGGCTTTCCACCAGCACCTGTGCACGGCGCTGGTCGAGCTGGTCGATCACCCGGCGCAGGTTGCGGTACACCGGCTCGGGGGCGGAGATCAGCAGCGTGTTGGTGGCCACGTCCGCCTGTACCGAGATGCCGTTCTGGCTGAAGCCGGTGCTTCCTGCATCGAACGGGTCACGGCGACTCGGATCCAGGCGCTGCGATTCCAGCGCATTGCCTCCGGGCTTGGCCTGCTGCGGCTGCGACGGCTGCGCGGGGGTGGAGCGGCTGGCGTCGCCGGGCAGTGGTGTGATGCCTTCGTTGCTGCCCATGGCCGGTGCATCGCTCTGCCCGGCCACCACGCCACGCAGCACACCCGCGAGCTGGTTGGCCTGGGCATTGCGCAGGTAGACCACATGCAGGTTGCCGGATTCATCCTGGGCACGGTCCAGCTTCTCCACCAGCTGCCTAGCCAGGCGGGTGCGCCCGGGACTGCTCGACCGCAGCAGCACGCTGTTGCTGCGCGGGTCGGCCATCACCACCACCTTCTGGGTGGGCTCGGCGCCCTGCGCATCCAGCAGCGGCGCGACCATCGCCGCGACGTCAACGGCAATGCCCTGCTGCAGCTTCACCACATCGGTGTCCATGCCGGCCGGTGTATCCACGCTGGCGATCACCCGCGCGATGCGCTCCAGGTTATCGGCATAGTCGGTGATCACCAGCGTGTTGTTGCCCGGATTGGCAGTGATCGGATTGTCCGGGCTGATCATCGGCCGCAGCACCGCCACCAGCGCGGCCGCGTTCTCGTAGCGCAGCGCGAAGGTGCGCGTGGCAACCTCGCCCCCCGCACCGCCGCTGCCAACGCGGCCACCGAGCAGCTTGGCATCGGCCTGCGGCACCACCCGGCTGACGCCGCCGTTCTCGACCACGGCGAAGCCGCGCATGCGCAGTGCGCCCAGCAGCAACTGGTAGGCCTGGGTACGGCTGACCGGGCCATCGGAAACCACTGTCATCTTGCCGGTCACCCGTGGATCGACCAGGAACTGGCGCCCGGTGAAGCGCGCTGCCATGCGCAGTACGCCACCGATATCGGTGTCGACCAGGTTCAACTGCACCGGCTCATCACGGGCGTCCTGCGCCAGTACCAGCGCCGGTGCGTGGGCCATGCACACGATCAGGGCCAGTGCGGTACTGCAGGCAAAGCTACGCATCGCCCTCATGGATGGGCACCCGCGGTGGCCACCATCACGATGTTTCCGGAAATCCGTGCCGCCGGCATGTTCGCATCCCCTGTGCGTGTCAGTTGCAGCTGCTGCAGTTCGATGGCCGGATCGGCCAGCACGGGCAGCAGCCAGTTCCACAGCGCGTCGGCGGGCACTGCCTGCACCTGCAGGTGCCAACGCCCGTCGCGCGCTTCGATATGCAGGCCGGCGGCAAGGCCGGCGGTCTTGATGCCATCGCGCAGCCCGGCCAGTGTCGGGTGCTGGCTCTGCGCCAGCTGCTGGCGCTCACGGGCGCGCAGCAGCGGTGCCAGTGCGCGGGACTGCGCCTGCAGCCGCGGCAGCTCGGCCTGCCAATACGTGCGCTGCTTCAGCAGTGGCTCCAGCCACAACGACCACAGGCCCGCCACCAGCAGCGCCACCACCATCACCCACAGCATCAGCCGGTCGCGCGGTGGCAGGCGTTGCCAGCGGTGCTGCAGGCCCACCAGCCCCTCGCCCAGCCATAGGGTGCGGGTCGTCACTGCCCAGCTCCGCTCACTCGCAGGTGTCCACCGGCTTGGCGCGCCAGCTGCAGGCCCTGTGCCTGAACTGCTTGCTGCCAGTGCTCAAGCCGCTGCGGATCGTCGGCCAATGCCTGGGCATCGGCATCCAGCTCCATGTCCAGCTGCCCGGGTTGGTAATGCAGGCTGCGCACTTGCCCGGCCAGCTCCGGAACAGCCTGCAGCGTGCTGGCAACCTGACGCTGCAGCGCCGGCAACGGCGGCGCCGGCAGCGGCACGGCAAGTGCTCGCCTTGCCTGCAACACCGGGTCCACCACATCGGTGATCTCCGGGAAGCGCGCGCTGAACTGGCGCGCCATGTCCTGTTGCAGGGCCTCGCCCTCGATCCGCCAACGCGAGACCTGCAGCTGCAGGCCGAGTGCAGCCAGCAGCACTGCTGCCAGTGCCAGGCCGATCGCCAGTCGCGGTGCTTGCCGGCCTGCGCCGGGCAGCGGCAATGACCAGCCTGGCAAGGGGCCAGAGGTCTGCCGTTCATGCGTGACGGCGGTGGCCGGCAGGCTGTCCGGCCACATCGGCGGCACACTATCGATCCACTGCACGGCCTGCACGCCGGCCTGTTGCAGGCGCACGGCCAGCGCCTGCATCACCGCACAGGCATCACGTCCGCCATACCATTGAACGAAACCCCGATCGCGCCCGCTGCGTACCAGCAGATGCTCGCCGCTGACCTGCAGCGTGGCCTGGCCGTCCTGCCAGGGCAGCAGCAGTGGCGTCGGATACAGCGCCTGCAGCTGCAGCGCACACGAGGCCAGCATCTGCTGCACCTGCGCGATGGCCTGCTGGCCAAGCCAGGCCACCGGAACCGTGCCGTCTGCCGCCTGCGCGCCGTGGGCCAGCGCCACCTCCTGCAGGTCATCCAGCAGCATCGCCTCCACCTCACCCTGCAGCGCCGACTGCAGGCGGCGCCCGGACAACGGCGGCAGCTGCAGTTCCAGCAGGATCAGGTCGTTCGGATCGAGGCAGGCACGCACCGCAGCCTGCGGATGCCGCAGGCCCAGCGCCGTCAGTGTGTCGCGGCCATGCGCCAGCACCTCGCCCTTGTGCAGCTGCGCCCAGTCCACCGCGCTGTCGGCGCGCAGGTGCTCCAGCGCCGGCAGGCGCATGCGAAGCTGCACATTCATGCGCCGATCCTCGTCCACACCCGTTGCACACGCACCCCATCGTCGCGGTATTCGCGCCACAACAGCGCGCGAAAATCGACCGCACTGCCGTCAGCCTGCACCTGGCCGACGGCCAGGAACCATTCGCTATGGATACCCAGGGGAAGCACGGCCATCTGTTCGTTGCTCAGTTGGAGTCGGTTGGCGATGTCGCCGCGATTGAGCAGCCAATGGCCAGCATCGCGCTCACCGAGCAGCGCCTGCAGCCGTGCCGGCTCGACCACGGGCGTCACCGCCTGCAGAACGCGCAGGTCGCTGGTGTTGGCGTTGACCAGGGTCTGCGCCGGCAACACCACGGTGCGCCGCGCCAGCGCCTGCAACGCCACCGGATCGGCGCCAGGCAACGCCTGTTCGATCAGTGATTCGCGCGGCAGCGGCGCCTGCGCCTGCATGTCGCCATCGCGCAGGCGCGCCTGGATGTGGTCGGCGGCGGATGCGCAGGCGCCCTGGCCCAGCCCCTGCCCGGCACACAACGCGATGAACGCGCGCCGCGCCTCGGGGTCCGGCCTGCCATGCGCAAGAAGGTTGCGCAGGTTGAACATCGACTGCGCATCGACCAGCTGCAGCTGCACCGGCAACGGCGCCTGCAGCTCCAATGGGCGCGCCCAGCGCCCGCTGCGCACCGTGGTCAGCTGTTCCTTTACATCCTCACGCAGCTGTTGCGCCGCACGCTCCAGCGTTGCGTCCACCGCCATGCGTACCTGTGCGCGCAGCTGATCGCCACGCAGCGCACGCAGCTGGGCCGACTGCCGGGTCAGCAGTGCCGTGGCAATCACCGCCACCAGCGCCACCACCAGCAGGGCGACGATCACCGCCATGCCACGTTGGCGGACACTCGAAACAGAACGCATCCGGGCTGACATCGGCCTGCCTCACAGCTGCCAGGAGCCGATGTCCGCATTCCCGGCGTCGCCACCGGGCTTGCTGTCCGCGCCCAGCGAGAACACATCGATGTCGCCATGGGTTCCGGGAATCTGGTACTGGTACGGATGGCCCCATGGGTCATTGGGCAGGCGATCCAGATAGGGCGTGACCGGCATCGCGCCACCGCCCTGCGGTGGCTTCACCAGCGCCTGCAGCCCCTGCTCGGCACTGGGATAGCGCCCGTTGTCCAGCTTGAACAGTTTCAATGCCTGCATCAATGCAGCGATGTCCTGGCGCGCCGCCACTACGCGCGCCTGGTCGGGGCGATCCATCAACCGCGGCACGATCAATGCGGCGAGGATGCCGATGATCACCACCACCACCATGATCTCGATCAGGCTGAAACCCTGCTGCCGAGCCCTGCGACCACGAACCTGCCTTGCCATTGTTCCGCCCTCGTCATCCTGGAAGAGACCGCTGCGCCATGGTCAGCGGTGCATGTGTCAGTACGATAAACATCCGCTGGAAATCCGCTGCGCGTGTCCCTGTGCAGGCGCAATACGTGCAGCCGGGGCACATGCAGACTCGAACAGGTGCTGCGGCACGCTGGCCAGCGCATCGTCGATGCAGCTGCGCAGCAACGGGTGCGCGCAGGCCAGCAGCAGGCGCACGCACTGCATCGGCGACCATGCCGTTCCATGATCGAGGCCGATGAACATCCGATAGGCCTGGTGATAGCGCAGGTCGTCGTACACGCGCTGGGCACTGTTCAGATCGCGCACGACCACCAGCAGAGCCGCGCGCTGCAGCAGCCGCGCATCGCCTGCATCAAGCGGTAGCGGGCTCATCGCCGCCTCGGGCCAGGGCCGCAGCTGCAGGTCGAGGGCTTTTCGCAGCGCCGCCAGTGGGTGCGCACTACCATCCAGCGCCGCCCAGCGCGCCGCATCCGCCCAGGCGTCGCTGGACAGCACCCAGACCCACGAGCGCCCATAGCGCTGCACGTTCAATGGTGCATGCCGTGCCTGCTCCAGTGACTGGCTCAGGTGACGATCCAGCTCCAGCATGCTGATCCTGCGACTGTCTGCCATCGGCGCCGCCCGTGCTCCACGACGCGTGGTGCGTCGTACTCTGGAGAAGACGTCAGCAAGGCAGGTGAAGCGACAGCGCGCATGCAGCTCTGTGCACTGCGTGGCGCTTCATCGACAACGTCATCGCAGCGTCATCTGCCTGCAGGCTTCGCGTTCCAGCTGCGGCGCTTCGCCTCCACAACGGCGTGCCAGTATCGCCACGTCGCTGCGCGCGGCGAATGTTGCCAGCGCATTGGACATGTCCACGTCATCGAACCATGACGCCATCGCAACGCGCAGCGCCGGCAGCTGCCAGCCGTCCATCACACCATGGGTGCCTGCTACGAACCAATGCCAGAGGCGATGGTGAAGCACCTGGTCGTGCAGCTGTGCGAGATTCTCAATGCGATGCACGTCCATCAACAGCAGTGCGCGTGCAACCGCCGCGGGCGGCAACGCACCAGCTTCAGGCAGCGGAAGCGACTGCTGCTGCAGGCGCAGCAGCATCGCCAGCGGGTGCGACTGCGGATCAAAGTCCAGCAGCACCGCCTGTTGCTGCCACTGCGCATCGGACACCACGCACACCCAAGGTGAGCCATAGCGATGCACCATCAATGGCCGTCGCTGCGTGGTTTCCAGCAGCGCCGACAGATTGCGACGCAGATCCAGCACACCGATGGTCTCGTTGCGCATCCTTGGCCTCTCCTCGCTTGCAACAGCCCTGCGCGGCGCGCAGGGCCAGCGTCTTCATCTATCCAAGGACGGCAATGCCACCCGGAAAGCGACGCAGATCCAGCGACATCGTCAGTCGCAGCTGCTCCAGTGCCGCGTCCGGATCATCAATACGGAAGCGACCGCTGACCGGCGCGCGCGCCAACGCCGATTCTCCCAGCAACACCTTGCCGCGGCGGTAGCGGTTGATCTCGTCCACCACCTCACGCAGCGGTGCGCGGCGGAACACCAGCATGCCCTCCGTCCAGGCACTCACTTCCGAGGCCACGGCCTCGGCCACCACGCCACTGAGGCGCTCGTCGTACTGGGTCTGCTGACCCGCCTGTAGCTGCAGCCGGCCCTGCGGATGCTCGATGCGGGCGCTGCCCTGCAGGCAGGTCACCCGTACCTGGCCGTGGGTGTTGCGCACATCCAGGCGCACCGCGCCTTCATCGGCAATCACGCAACCCGGGCCCGCGAACAGCGCCAGGCGCAGGCCAGCCCCGGTTTCGATCGCGGCCTGGCCCTGCACCAGCTCGAAGCCTTCGCCCTGCGCGTCCGAGCGGCGGCGCAGGCTGCTCTGCGTATCCAGTTCGATCTTCAGCTGCGGCAAGGGCGCGATCTGCAGCCGTTCACCGGTGCCGGTGTGGAAATCGGCCGTCATCGCCGTCACCGAGGGCCACAATCCCAGCGGCGGGCGGATCGCCGCCACCACCACCAGGCTGGCCGGGGCGGCAATCGCCGCGCCCAAGAAGGCGCGCCGGCTCCAGCGCTGGGCCGGCGTCGGCGCCACCGGTTGGCGGGCGGCGGCGGGCAGCTGCTCGCCGGCCAGCCGTACCTGCTCCCATTGCCGGCGCGCACGGCCGAACGCCTCACGATGACGCGGATCCGACTCGCACCACGCACGGAACCTGCGCCCGTCGGCGGCGGTCGCCTCGCCCGAGGTCAGCCGCACCACCCACGCGTGCGCCTGACGCTCGACGGCATCCAGCGGGCGTTGCGGGCGATCGTCAGGATCCATGGGGGCTCATGCCGGACCCGCACGCTGCGGGGTTCTGCTCGGCGTCAAAGTGTAGACGGATGCCGCCGTTCAGAACCGCATCTGGCGCCCCTGCCCGCTGCGCTCGGCCAGGTAGTCCTGGGCCGCCTTCAGCTCACGCTGCACCAGCCGCAGCGACACACCGAGGTGGTCGGCCACGTCGCGCTGCTGCAGGCCATCGACGCGGATCGCCAGCAGGATGCGGCGACGGCGCTCGGGCATGCGCTGCAGCAGGCCGACCATGTCTTCCAGCGCGAAGTCCAGTTCGGCCGCCTGCGCCGGGCCGGGTGCAGGGTCGGCCATGTCCATCAGCGTATCCACCTCCTCCAGGCTCAGCAGGCGGTGGTCAGCACGTTGGCGGTCGATCACGGTATTCATTGCCATGCGCAGCAGGTAGGCCGCGGGGTTCTGCACGGCATCCAGGCGGTCACGCCGCGCGCTCAGGCGCATCCACGTGTCCTGCAGCGCGTCGCCGGCCAGCTCCTCCGAGCCCAGCTTGCGCACCAGCCGGCGCTTCAGCTCATCGTAGGCACCCAGAAGGTGGTCCATCAGGTCAACTGCCCCAGCCGTACCGTTGCTCATGTTCGAATCCTTGAAGTCATGGAAGGGGCGCGCGCCGGCCACAGTCGTGGTCGGTGCCGGAAGGACGGATCTGCAGCGTCACCGGCTGCGGCAGTGCGGCGGCCTCCGCCGCCAGCACCAGGCCCTGCATCGCCTGCAGCAGGCGTGCATCGCGGCGTGTGCTGCCACTGCCTGACAGCAGCTCGGGCGCATGCACCTGGCCTTCGCTGTCGACATGGAAACGCAGCGTCGCGGCATAGCGGCCGGGCGCAATCTCGGGGTCGTCACAGAACGCCGCACGCAGCCGCTGCTGCAGCCCGCCGTAGCGACGCCGACGCTCGGCCTCGGGGAGTTCGGCGCCAACACCGGGTTCGGCTGCCGAGGGCGCGCCCCGGCGCAGCACCACGCGCTGCTCGCCCATCACCTCGGCCTCGATACCGGAGTCCTGCAGCAGCACCTGCAACGCAGGCAGCGGCGCCAGGCTGCCGCGCAGTGCATGGCTGCTGCGGCCGGCGGCCAGGTCACCCGGGTACATCACTGACCACCCACTGATGACGCTGAAGCGCTCGACCGCCTGTTCCAACGGCTGCGCAGGGATGTCGTAGGCACGAACAGCGTCCTGCGCGGCAGCGGCAAAGGACAGCAGCAGCCAAGCGGCGATGGCCACCTTCCAAGTTCTGACCGCATGGTGTCCATTCAGCCCCCTGACGTAGAACACATGACCCTCGGCAGCGACAGCAGCTGCAGTGGACGCGCGCCACCACCGGAACCCCGGCCCGCGCGCGACCCGCAAGCGGGCTCAAACCGTACCGGCGCCACATGTCATTGCGATGACCGCTGCCACGGCTGACGTCGAGGCAGACTCCGTGGAGCCAGTCATGCATCAGGAATAAATGAACCGAGCAGATTCATCTGCGCACGGGATCCGACCCCGACAGATCGCACGAAGCTGTCAGGTGGCGGGGCGGTATGGCCAGACAGGACCGTTGGCGCCATGGATGGCGCCATCGAGCCCCCAAGGAAGGGTTTACGGCGTGTCCTGCCTGGCCATACCGTCCCGCCGCCCCACGGAGAATCGCTGTTGCTGTTGCTGTTGCTCCTGAGGTTGCCGGCCAGCGGCCGGCACTACCCGCGGGTGCCGGGTGCAACCCGGCCGCAAACCCCATCCCTCAAAGCGGCAGCTGGGTCGTCTGCTTGATCCGCTGCATCGGAATCTCGGTCTTGGTGTTCTGCACCCCCGCAATCCGGTTCAGGTGCTGCATCTGGAACTGCCGGTAGGCATCCAGGTCGGCCACCGCCACCCGCAGCAGGAAATCGCAGTCACCGGCCATCAGATGGCATTCAAGCACTTCCGGGAAAGACTTGATGCTGTTGATGAAATGATTCGTGGTGTCCTCGTCCTGCCCGCGCAGCCACACCCGCACGAACACCGTGAAACCACGGCCCACCTTGGCCTCGTTCAACAAGGCCACATAGCGCTCGATGTAGCCCCCCTCCTCCAGCAGACGCACCCGGCGCAGGCAGGCCGACGGCGACAGCCCGACCAGGCGTGCCAGCTCCAGGTTCTGCAGGCGGCCGTCGCGCTGCAGGGCGTCGAGGATGCGCCGATCAAGGTTGTCCAGCTGGTACTGCATGGAATTTCACCCCTTCCACTTCTGGCCGCATGAAATATCAATCATCCAGAATCACGTGGTATCAACGCAACCCGATTTCGCGATTGGACCGCTAGCATGGGCCACCCCCACCTTGTTGTGCCGTTCGATGGACGCCCGTACCACCCTCCCCCTGCCTGACACCTGCGATACCGCGCCGCGTGCCGAGTTCCTGCGCGGCTTGCGCGCCGCCGTGCCGGTGATGATCGGCTTCATTCCCTTCGCCCTGGTGCTCGGCGCGCAGGCAGCCCAGAAAGGCCTGAGCGCACTGGAAGTGCCGCTGATGACCGGCCTCAACTTCGCTGGCGGCTCGGAGTTCGCCGCCGTCGAACTGTGGACCTCACCACCGCACATTGCACTGATCGTGGCCATCACCGCGCTGGTCAACAGCCGTCACCTGCTGATGGGCGCCAGCTTGGCCCCGCTGCTGCAGCACCTGCCGCGCCGCCGGGTGCTGCCGGCGCTGTTCTTCATGTGCGACGAAAGCTGGGCGATGGGCGTGGCCGATGCGCGCAGACGCGCGCTTGGCTTCAGCCTGGCCTACTACCTGGGCGTATCGGCAGGCCTGTACACGGTCTGGGTGGCCTGCACCGCGCTCGGCGCGATCGTTGGCCCGATGCTGGGCGACATCCACGCCTATGGTTTCGACATGGCCTTCCCCGCCGTGTTCCTGGTGCTGCTGCGCGGCATGTGGCAGGGCATGAAGGCCGCGCGACCGTGGCTGGTCAGCCTGGCTGTAGCCGCTGCTACCTACCTGCTGGTGCCAGGTGCGTGGTACGTGGCCAGCGGCGCACTGGCCGGCCTGGCCGCAGCCTGGCTGCTGGCGGAGGACGCAGCATGATCTTCAATGGCCTGATCCACTGGACCTCGGTACTGACCATTGTGCTGATGGCCGCCGCCACCTACCTGACCCGCATCGTCGGCTTCCTCGCGCTGCGCAACCGCACACTGAGCAAACGCGCAGTGACGGTGATGGAAGCCGCGCCGGGCTGCGTGCTGATCTCGGTGATCGCCCCGGACTTCGTCGCCGACAAGCCGGCCGACCTGGCCGCGCTGGCGATCACCCTGCTGGCCGCCACGCGGCTGTCGATGCTGCCGACCGTGCTGATCGGCGTGGTCTCGGCGGGTGTGTTGCGCTATCTGATGGGGTAGCTACCGGTCCGCCGGGCAATGCCCGGCGGTCCGTAGTGGCGCAGCAGTGCAATCACGCGCTGCTGCTTGCCGCCAGCAGGCACAGGCTGCGCGGCGGCAGCGTCCAGGCGCCTTCCTCATCCGGCTCCAACGGCGTTTCGTCGGTCTGCAGGAGTACGCGCCGGAACGACAGGGCGTCGTCTGACACACAGAACCGCTGCGACTGCTCCCCGGCGTTCAACAGCAGGGCCAGGCTGACATGCCGCCCGGGCTCGCGCAGGCCACTGTCCGGACTGCGACCGTCCAGCACGATCAGCAGCGCACGCAGCCCTGCGTCATGCCAGTCCGCTTCCTCCATGCCGCGACCATCGGGATGCCGCCAGTCGATATCGCGCAGGCCCAGCGCCTCATCGTACTCGCCGCGCAGGAACCGGTTCCGGCGCAGCAGGCCATAGCGCCGGCGCAGTGACAGCGCCCGCCGCACGAACGCCACCTGCGCCTGTGCAGCCGGCAATGCTGCGCGCTCCCAGTCGATCCAGCTCAGTGGATTGTCCTGGCAGTAGGCGTTGTTGTTGCCCTGCTGCGAATGGCCGAACTCATCGCCCGCCAGCAGCATCGGTGTCCCCTGCGCCAGCAGCAGCGTGGCCAGCAGGTTGCGCATCTGCCGCGCACGCAACGAAAGGATCGCCGCATCATCGGTGTCTCCCTCCACACCGTGGTTGCTGGAGAGGTTGTGCGAGTGGCCGTCACGGTTGTCCTCGCCGTTGGCCTCGTTGTGGCGATCGTTGTAGCTGACCAGATCGTGCAGGGTGAATCCATCATGCGCGGTCACCAGATTGATGCTGGCCGACGGTCGCCTGCCGTGGTGTTCGAACAGGTCGGCCGAGCCGGTGAAGCGCGTGGCAAACTCCGCCAGCTGCCCGCCATCGCCACGCCACAGCGCGCGCACCGTGTCGCGGAAGCGGTCGTTCCACTCGGCCCAGCCCGGCGGAAACTGGCCCAGCTGGTAGCCGCCCGGGCCGATGTCCCATGGCTCGGCAATCAGCTTCACCTGGCTGAGAACCGGGTCCTGGCGTACCGCATCGAGGAAGCTGCCCGAGGCGTCAAAGCCATGCCGTTCGCGGCCGAGGATGGTTGCCAGGTCGAAGCGGAACCCATCCACCCGCATCTCGGTCACCCAGTAGCGCAGGGAGTCCATGACCATGCGCAGCGCACCGGCATTGGTCAGGTCGAACGTATTGCCGGTACCCGTATCGTTGATGTAATAGCGGCGATCATCGGCCAAACGGTAGTAGCTGGCGTTGTCGATGCCCTTGAACGACAGCGTAGGGCCCAGCTCGTTGCCTTCGGCCGTGTGGTTGTAGACCACGTCCAGGATGACCTCGATGCCCGCGTTGTGCAGGCGCGCGACCATCTGCTTGAACTCGGCCACGGTGCCCAGCGACAGATAGCGTGCCTGCGGCGCGAAGAAGCCGATGGTGTTGTATCCCCAGTAGTTGCGCAGCCCGCGCTCGAGCAGCTGCTGGTCATCCACGTAGGCATGCACCGGCAGCAGCTCGATGGCGGTCACCCCCAGATGGCTGAGGTGGTCGACCACCGCATCGTGCCGCAACGCGGAGAAAGTACCGCGCTCGGCCTGCGGGACGTCGGGATGCTGCATGGTCAGTCCGCGCACGTGGGCTTCGTAGATCACGGTCCGGTCCCAGGGCGTGGCAGGTGCACGCTCGACGCCCCAGCTGAAAGCCGGATCGATCACGGCACAGCGTGGCATGTAACTGGCGCTGTCGCGGCGGTCGAAACTGAGATCGCCATCGCGGTGACCCAGGGTGTAGCCGAACAGGTGTGGGGCCCACTTCAGTTCGCCGACGATCTGCTTGGCGTAGGGGTCCAGCAGCAGCTTGTTGGGATTGAAACGATGGCCCTCTTCCGGGGCATACGGGCCGTGCACCCGGTAGCCGTAACGTTGCCCGGGCCGCACGTCCGGCAGGTAGCCGTGCCAGATCTCGTTGGTGTACTCGGGCAGCGCGATACGCTCGACTTCACGGTTGCGCGCGTCGAACAGGCAGAGTTCCACCCGGGTGGCGTGCCGCGAGTACAGCGCGAAGTTCACACCCAAGCCGTCCCAGGTCGCCCCCAGCGGGAACGGCCGGCCTTCGCGCACCCGCGAGGTCTGCGTCCACTTACGGCTGGCCATCGGTTCCCTCCTCGTCGCGCGCAGCGGCAATCTCGGCTTCCACCAGGCGCTCGGCCATGTGCCAATGCCGCTGCTGCTGGTCGTCCGGGCGCCCTTCCGCTTCCCATATCTGATGGGCCAATGCCTCAATCCGCTGCCGTCGTTCCCTGCTGTCCATTCCTGTCCGTCTCCTCGTTGATCCATACCGCCAACGGGCTGCCAGCCAGAAGCCGTGCCGCGTCCTCGGTTGCCTTGAAATGTTCGATGCGCCCGTCCAGCAGGTTGCGCATGGGGCCTGTCGGCAGCCCGTGCAGCATCACGCCAGTGCCGACGTCGTGTGCTGCGTGCAGGCCGGGCCCGGGCACGGCGGTGGGCGAACCACGCCGCACGATCACCAGCAGCACCTGCGCCTGATGCCTGCGCGCGAATGCCAGCCAGGGCGAACGCGCCGGTACGGACAGCGGCTGCAGTTGGCCGTGCAGGAACAGCTGCGGGTGCCTCCGGCGGCACTCCAGCAAGCGCCTGAGCAGAAATGCCTTGATGCCACCGTCCCGCCAGTCCTCCAGCAGGGCGGGCCAACCGCGCGTATCGCGCAGCCACGCCTGCCGCACTGGATAGTCCACGGCACGCCGGTTGTCCGGGTCCACCAGGCTCAGGTCCCAGCCTTCTCCGCCCTGGTAGAGGTCGGGCACGCCGGGCAGGCAGTGCTGCAGGCACAGCTGTGCCAGGCCGTTGCAGGCGCCGGCCGGCGCAATGCGCGCCACGAACGTCGCCAGCGCCTCCCGCACCGGCTGCAATGGCGCTCCATCCAGCAGTGCGTGCAGCCACTGCGCGGCGGCCTCCTCCACCGCCACGTTGGGATCGGACCAGCTGCTGACCCGTTTGCCCTCGCGCAACGCCTTGGTCAGCCATTGCACCATCCTCGATGCGAAGTCGGCGCCCGGGTTACCGTGCATCGGCCACGCGGCCACGAGCGCCTGCCACAGCGCATAGGCCTCGGCACCCGGCAACGGCATCGGCGCGCCCGCGCGGGTCGACATCCGGCTCCAGCGCCGCACGGCCTCCCGCCACGCGACCGTGCAGGTGCTGAGAACCGCCAGCCGGGCCCGGCTGTCGGCCCCGCGCTTGTGATCGTGGGTCGCCAGCGCAAGCAATGCCCGCGGATGGCGCTGCAGGCGTCTCACTGCGTGTTCCAGCAGCTCGCGTCCCTCCATGCCCAGCCGCTGCGGATCACTTCCGACTTCGTTGCGCGACAGCAGCCTGAAGTAACGATAGAAGCCTGTGTCCTCCACCGACTTGGCATTCAACGGCGCGGCCAATTGCCCGAATCTCACCCGCAGCGCGCGCTCCGCCTCCGCCTCGCCGGGAAGTGCCCGTAGCAGCAGATCCAGTGCCGCGTGTGCCGTACCGTCCAGTGCCTCGCGTGCTGCCACGGCAGCGTCCACCAGGGCCTTCCGTTCACCTGCATCCTGCAGCGAATAGGGGCGGTAGGTACGGTAGTGCCGCAGCAGCGCGGCCAATGCACGGGCCAGCGCAGCGGCGCCGATATCGGCTTCGGCCAGCCGGGGCTGCAGCACCCGCTGCGCGCTGCGCAGCAGTCGCTGGAAGTCGGTGTGAAGCGACGTGCGCAGCAGCATGCCGCGGGCATCCTGCTGCAAGTCGTCAAAGCTGCGCGCGTCGCCACTCGCCGCTTGCCAGGCGCGGGAGAGCGCGGGTGCAGCTGCCGGATCAATCAGCCACGCGCCAACCTGGTCCATGAAGTCATAGCCCGTCGTGCCGTCGCAGGCCCAGCCATCGGGCAGCTGTTCGTCCTCCGCCAGTATCTTCTCCACATGCACGCTCACTGACTGTGGGTCGCGACCGCCTGCCGCGCAGGCCGCGTCGAGCGCCGCACGCAGGTGTTGCAGGTACGGCCCGGGTGACGACAGGCCATCCACATGGTCAATGCGCAGGCCGTCAACCCACCCCTCACGCACCAGCCGAAACGGCAGCACATGCACCGCCGCGAACACATCGTCGCGCTCCACCCGCAGTGCAGCCAGTTCGTTGATGTCGAAGAAGCGCCGGTAGTTCACCTGATCGCCCGCCGTGCGCCACCAAGCCAGCCGGTAGTGCTGCCGCTGCAGCAGCGTGTGCAATCGTTCGACGCTGCGGTTGCAGCGTTCCGCCCATGCCGGCCACTGCGCGGGTGCCAGCGGATGGCTGCGCGGAGACAACGGCAATGCCAGCCCGTGATGACGCAGCATCGGCCGCTCATCGTCCACTGCTACGCGCAACACGCCATCGCGCACGGCCTCGTGCAGTGGCCGGTCCAGCACAGGCAGCCAGAGCCGGCCCTCGCAACCCGGCGCCTCCCAGTCAATGTCGAACCATCCGGCATGGGGACTTCTGCACCCGTGCAGCAGCACATCGCTCCACCAGGGCGTCTGCGGGGATGCTGCAAGATGGTTGGGTACGATGTCCAGGATCAGGCCCATGCCATGCGCGCGCGCCGCTGTCGCCAATCGCTGGAAGGCATCTTCGCCGCCCAGTTCCGGATTGATGCGGGCCGGGTCGATGCCATCGTAGCCATGCATGGACCCTGGCATCGCAGCGCTGATCGGCGACAGGTAAAGGTGGCTGACGCCCAGCGCGGCGTAGTACGGCAGCTGCGCCGCAGCGGCATCGAAGTTGAAGCCTGCATGTAGCTGCAGGCGTGCGGTGGCACGCAACCGGGTCATCGTCCCGCCTTGCGTCGCGTGGCGCTGAACCGGACAATGCGCGCGTCGGCCGCGTCCGGATCCCACGCAAGCGGCAGGCGTCGGCGCCAGTTCGGGTGACCGTTGACGGTACCCGGCAGGTTCACCTGCGCGCGGCTGCCCAGCGCGTCTTCCAGCGGGAGCAGCGCCAGCCGCGAAGGTGCGTGCGCCACCAGTGACAGCGCACGCGCTTCCAGCGTCGCGCCCTCGCCCTGGGCGACTGCGGACAGCGCCTGTACCTCGCTGGCACGCGCGTGCAGCGCCGCGGCAAGCTCGGTCAGCTCACCCAGGCGTGCACGCCAGCGCAGGTCGCGCCCACGCAGCCAGCCGGCCAGCGGCGGCAGATCATGGGTGGAGGGCATGGCCACCGCATCGCGGCGCCACCGTGGCGCCGGCAGGAAGCGCTCACCGTTGCGGGCGAACGGCAGCACCTCAAGCCCCAGCACGCCACGGGCTGCCAGTCGCTGGCGGATACCCGGAGGAACCACCCCAAGGTCCTCACCGATCAGCACGCAGCGATGGCGCCACGATTCCAGCACCAGCAGGTTGATCAGATCATCGAACGGATAGCGCAGGTACACCCCCTGCCCGGCGCCTGCGCCGCGAGGCAGCACCCACAGCCGCTGCAGGCCCAGGATGTGGTCGATGCGCAATCCACCGCGACCCGCCATCACGGCGCGCAACACGCGGATGAACGGTTCAAACCCCTCACGCTGCAACGCAGAGGGTGACCAGCTGGTGATACCCCAGGCCTGGCCCAGCGGATTGAACGCATCCGGCGGCGCGCCCAGCTCGAGACTCTGCAGCAGACGGTCGCCGCCGGTCCGGGCCTCGACGCCCTGCGGTGCACAACCCACTGCCAGATCCGCAATCAGTCCGATCGACGCGCCGTCGCTGCGCAGTCCCGCCTGCACCTGCGCCCAGCCTTGCCGCGCCAACCACTGCGCAAACGCATGGTCGTCGGCGCTTCCAGTGAAGCGGTCAGCGGCGTGCTCGCAATACTGCAGCAGGGGCTCGCCCTGCGCATCGCACCACGTCTGCAACTGTTCGTACTGTGCCGGCGCCTGCTGCCGCAGCCATTGGCGCCCTTGGCGCAGCCAGCGCCACTTCACTGCCGCCGAGTGCGGCCAGTCGATGCGGCGTGCTGCGGTAGCCGCTTCAACGGCCATCGCCAGTGCTTCGTCCTCGCGCAACACGCTGCTGGCGGCCTCCGGCAAAACCTGCGGCAGCGACACCTGCAGCGGATCGAGCCAGCGCCGGTCGCTGGGCGAGTAAGGACTGTAGCCCGTGCCCGGTGGCAGGCCGGCGTGCAGCGGACTCAACGCCAGTGCATCGCCGCGGTGACGGTGCAGCAGCTCGCGCCACCGCGCACAGCCGGCGCTGTCACCGATGCCGGCATCACCGGGCGCGCGCAGGCTGTAGACCTGCGCCGACAGACCCCAACCGCGCAGCAGGCCCTGCGGCCACCAGGCACGCTGCGGTGCCACCGCAACCGCCTGTTGCTGCCCGCCCTGGCGCCACTGCCAATAGCCTGGCTGATCAGGAACCCGCCAGCGCCCTTGCGCATCCGCACGTGCAGGCAACGCTGCGCCCTGCTCATCCACCCAGCACGCCGCGCCCGTTGCCTCAGGCATGGCCAGGAGCTGACCACAGCAGGCGGTGAGCAACGGGTGGGCCACCGGCGCACCGTCGCACGCGAACTCCGCCAGCACGGCGCGCAGCACGTCGGGCGGGACCTCGCGCTCTGCTCCGGCCACGTCGGTCCAGCGGACCAGCAGGCCCACACGGCGAGCCGCCTCCCGCACCGCCGCATCCGTATTCATGCGGCGATCCAGCGCGCAAGCGCACCGCCGCCTGCCGGCAGCATCGCGGCCGCGTCCGGCCCCACGACGCACTCGCCGGCCGGCACCGCATGCGCCACCGGCACAGGGCCCACGTTGATCGCGATCCACCATTGGCCCGAGGGCAACTGCCAGCCCGCCTGCACCGCGCCTTGGCCCAGCACGCGCGCGCCCAGCGACCGCGCCTGCAGCAGGCCCGGCTGCAGATAGCGCCTGCGCAGGCCGAGGAACTCACCCGTGCAGCGCAGCCAGTGCTGCGACCAGGGATCATCGCCGGGCGGCGGCGTGCACGACGCCTGCAGGGTCGCCGCATCGTTCGGGTCCGGAATACGCGCGCGCGCGGCGGCGTCGGCAAAGGCACTGAAACCGGAGAACTCACGGCGACGCCCTTCACGCACCGCCTCGTCCAGCGGTGGCGCGTAGTCGGTGAAGAACAGGAATGGCGATTGCACCTGCCACGGTTCGCCCATGAACAGCAGCGGGATCATCGGCGTCAGCAGGGTCAGGGCCAGCGCCGCGCGCAGCCGGGCAGGATCGATCAGCATCGACAGGCGCTCGCCGAAGGCGCGGTTTCCCACCTGGTCGTGGTTCTGCGCGAATACCACAAAACGCGCAGGCGACAGGTCGACGCTGGGCTCGCCACGGGGATGGCCGTGCAGGTCCGGCTCGCCCTGCCAGGCGAATCCTTCGGCCAGGCAGCGCGCCAGGAGTGCTTCGGCGCGCCCGGCATAGGCCGCGTAATAGCCTTCCTGTTCGCCGGTCAGCATCACATGCAGCGCGTTGTGGAAGTCGTCGTTCCACTGCCCCTGGTAGGCGCCGCGCAGCCACCGCGCCTGGTTGCGCTCGTTCTCCAGCACCAGGTGCGCGTGCGGGGCCACCGCACGTACCTCATCGGCCAGCTGCTGCAGGAAACGGTCATCGTCAATGGCGTGCACCGCGTCCAGGCGCAGGCCATCGAAGCCGTAATCGCGCAACCACATCAGCGCGTTGTCGATGAAAAAGCGCCGCACCCATGGCTGGCGGAAGTCGATGGCTTCGCCCCAAGGGGTGGTGCGGTCGTCACGGAAGAACCCCCGTGCATAGTCGCGCAGACGGTTCCCCTGCGGCCCGAAGTGGTTGTAGACCACATCCAGCAGCACCGAGAGCCCTGCATCGTGCGCAGCGTCGACAAAGGCCTTCAGCGCGGACGGACCGCCATAGGCCAGCGCGGGTGCATACGGGAACACGCCGTCGTAGCCCCAGTTGCGGCCACCGGGAAACTGCGCGACCGGCATCAGTTCAATGGCGGTGATGCCCAGGGCCGCCAGCATCGGCAGCTGCTCGGTCAACGCCGCGAACCCGCCGCCGGCCTCGATGTGCACTTCATAGATCACCAGGTCCTGCCAGGCATGCCCCTGCCACGTGGGATGTGCTCCATCCGTGCCAAGCACCACCGCGCTGTCACCATCGACGCCGTCCGGTTGCCAGCGCGAGGCCGGGTCGGGCACGTCCTGACCGGACGGCAGGCGGAACCGGTAGCGGTCACCATGCGACGCCTGTGTCCGCAGCCAGTGGCAGCCGTCCGGGTCGCGGTGCATCGGCCGCAGCACGCCCTGCAGGTACAGCGCCACGGTGCCTGCGTCCGGTGCCCACACGCGGAACTCGACACCTTCACCGGCCACCGGCCATGCGCCCAGGCGCGGCGCCACTGCGGTCATGCATCAACCTGCAGGTACAGCGTGGACAGCGGCGGCAGTGTGAGCCGCAGCGACTGCGCGTGACCATGCATCGGCCTCGGCTCGGTATGCACTGCGCCGAGGTTTCCCGCGTTGCCGCCACCGTAGTAACCGCTGTCGGTGTTGAGCCGTTCGGTCCAACACCCCGGTTGCGGCACACCGACCCGGTAGCCGTCGCGACGTACCGGAGTGAAGTTGCTCACTACCAGAAGGGTGCGGCCGCTACCGGCCGGATCCCGGCGGATGAAGGCGTAGACGCTGTTGCGGCTGTCGTCGGCCACGCTCCAGTCGAAACCGCGTTCGTCGCGTTCGTCGCGGTGCAACGCGGGTTCGGAGCGCAGCACGGCATTGAGGTCGCCCACCAGGCGCGACAGGCCCTGGCCCTCGTTGCTGGCCGCCCGTGCCCAGTCCAGTGCCGCATCGTGCGACCACTCCTGTCCCTGGCCGAACTCGCCGCCCATGAACAGCAGTTTGCTGCCCGGGTGCGCCCACATGAAACCGTAGTACGCGCGGAGCTGGGCCAGCCGCTGCGCCGGCTCGCCCGCCATCTTGGCCAGCAGCGCTCCCTTGCCGTGCACCACCTCGTCATGCGAAAGCGGAAGCACGAACCGTTCGGAGAAGGCGTAGACCAGGCCGAAGCTGATCTCACTATGGTGATGCTGGCGATGAACCGGATCGCGCCCGAGGTACTGCAGGGTGTCATGCATCCAGCCCATGTTCCATTTGTGGGTGAAACCAAGCCCGCCCTGCTCCACCGGCGCGGTCACCCCTGGCCATGCGGTGGATTCCTCGGCGATCACCAGCACATCCGGGAAGCGCTCCCTCAGCGTCTGGTTCATCCGCCGTAGAAAAGCGACCGCCTGCAGGTTCTCGCGCCCGCCCTGCTCGTTGGGTATCCACTGGCCCTCAGCACGGCTGTAATCCCGGTACAGCATCGACGCCACGGCATCCACGCGCAGACCATCGATGTGGAACCGCTCCACCCACTCCAATGCACTGCCGATCAGGTAGGCGGCCACTTCGTTGCGGCCATAGTTGTAGATCAGCGTGTCCCAGTCGGCGTGCACCCCTTCGCGCGGGTCGGCATGCTCGTACAGCGCGGTGCCATCGAACCCGGCCAGGCCATGCGCATCGTTCGGGAAGTGCGCGCTCACCCAGTCCACGATCACCCCTACGCCGGCCTGATGGCAGCGGTCCACGAAGCGTGCGAAGGCCTGTGGCGTGCCATGGCGCGCCGTTGGCGCGTAGATCCCCAGTGGCTGATAGCCCCAGGAACCGCCAAAGGGATGCTCGCTGACCGGCAGCAGCTCGATGTGGGTGAAACCAAGCCCTGCCACGTACGGAATCAACCGGTCGGCCAAGGCATCCCAGTCCAGCGGCGAACCATCGTCGCTGCGCTGCCAGGAGCCCGCATGCACTTCGTAGATGGACAGCGGCGTGCAGGTTCCGGCCTGCCGCCGCGCCGCCAACCATGCGTCATCGTGCCACTGCATCGGCGCTGCCGAAGGCACCCGCGAGGCGGTGGCCGGTGGCAGCTCGGCCCAGCGCGCCATCGGATCGAACTTGTCGGGCATCACCCGGCCGTCGGCGCCGACGATGCGGAATTTGTAGCGGGCACCGGCCTGCACGCCCGGCAGGAACAGCTCCCACACGCCAGCGGTGTGGCGCAGCCGCATCGGATGGCGCCGGCCATCCCACCCGTTGAAATCGCCGACCACGGCAACCCTTCGTGCGTTGGGGGCCCACACCGCGAAGCGCACGCCGTCGATACCCTGTACCTGCATCGCTACTGCGCCCAACTGGCGCGCTGCATCAGCGTCACCGGCATGGAAATGCTGCAGCAGCGCCTCATCCAGCAGCGGACCGAAGGAATAGGCATCGTGCACCTGCTCCACACCCTGCTCGAAATGCAGGGCGAGCAGCGGCACGGGCGCTTCACCTGCTGCACCTTCGAACAGGCCGGGCAAGGGGCCCGGTTGCAGATCCCAGCGCCGCTCCGGGCCCGCAATCACCTCCACGCGACGCGCGTGGGGCACCAGAACGCGCAGCTGGCGCTGGCCATCGGGCTGTTGGTGCGGCCCGAGCCAGGCAAACGCATCGGCCGGCCGTGCATGAACCAGGTCGTCCAGGACCGGAGCCACCACGCCCTCCTCCCGTCCGGCAGTTGCCATGGAGTCGTCCTCGAGGGCGACCGGCTGCAGGCTGTCGTGGCTCATGCGGCCACCTGGCAGGTCTGCTGGTACAGGGCCAGATATGCGCGCCCCGCCGCATCCCAACCGCCCGGCCGCAGCATGGCGGCGCGGCGCATGGCCTGCAGCAGGCCGGGCAGGCGGAAGGTGCGCATCGCCCGTTCCACGCAGCGGCGCAGGCCATCGGCATTGGCGCCGTGGAACAGGAATCCGGTCACGCCATCCTCGACGGTATCGACCAGCCCGCCGGTCGCGTGTGCGATGGGCAGGCAGCCGAAGCGCTGCGCGTACATCTGGCTCAACCCGCAGGGTTCGAAGCGTGAAGGCATCAGCAGGAAATCGGCGCCGGCAAACATCTGGCGGGCCAGCGCTTCTTCGAACCCGATGAAAGCACCCACCCGCCCCGGGTAGCGCCGGGCCAGCGCCTGCACCTGCGCTTCCACCTGCGGCTCGCCACCGCCGATGATGACCAGCTGGCCGCCGGCCGCCACGATCTGTGGCGCCACGTCGCAGGTGATGTCCAGGCCTTTCTGGTGCACCAGCCGCGAGACCACCGCGAACAGCGGCCCGGTCGACGGCGCCAGCCCGAACGCCTTGCGCACCGCGTGGGCGTTGGTGGCGCGCCCGGTCCACTCGCCAATGCCGAAGTGGGCCTTGAGATGGATGTCGCGGCGCGGGTCCCAGCTGGCGTCGATGCCGTTGACGATGCCACTCAGGTGCCCGCCGGCTGCGCGACGCGCCAACAGGTCATGCAGCCCGCAGCCGTCATCCGGGGCGGTGATCTGCTGCGCGTAGCGCAGGCTGACCGTGTTCAGCCGCGTGGCGTTGGTGATGCCACCCTGCAGGAACGACATCTGCCCGTGGAAGTGCAGTTCATCCAGGTGCTCGGCCGGCACGCCCAGCACCGGCGCAAGCGCGTAGGGGAACAGCCCCTGGTATGCCAGGTTGTGGATGGTCAGCAGGGTCGGCACGGCCGTCCGGTCCCAACGCACGTAGGCGGCCGCCATGGCCACCGGCCAGTCATTCAGGTGCAGCAGCTGCGGCGACCAGTCCAGCCGGGCACGCCCGGCCGCAATCTCCGCCGCCGCGTGTGAGAGCGTGGCGAAGCGAACCGCGTTGTCCTTCCACTCCTGACCCTGCCCATCGACGTATGGCGAACCTTCGCGCTCGTACAGCTCTGGTGAGAGCAGCACGTAGATCGGAAGGCCGTCTGCCTGCACTGCCATGCCGATCCCGCACGCAGGCAGGCCCGCCCTCGCGCTGACCTGTCCCACCCGCTGCAGCTGTGGCAGGCGCTGCAGTACCTCCGGGTAGCCGGGCAGCAGCACGCGCGAATCACAGGCGCCGCGTACCGCACGCGGCAGGGCTGCGGCCACGTCGCCCAGGCCCCCGGCCTTGATGAAGTCGGCCATCTCGGTCGCGACGAACAACACACGCTGTACCAGCTCCGGCAGCTGCAGTGGCTGCGAGTGGCCACGCCGGGTGCCGATCGGCACGAGCGAACCGGGAGAGGTCGCAACAGATGAAGCGGACTGGACAGCGCGAGCCATGGGAGGATCTCTCGGGTATTTCAGGCAGACGGACGCCAGCGGCGCCCGGACGGGCGCTGATGGTGGGAAGGAAGTCGACGCAGGACGTGGGGGACGTCAGCGAGAGGCTCAGGACGACAATAGCCCTGCATGCGATCAATCAACCGTGAAGCCATGGCGATTTCTTTGTGACAACACGTCATGAGCTCAGTACACATGACATGCGCCCGCCTCCTGCCCGTGTCTCCTGCGATGGGGCCGAGCCCACGCCCGGCTGTTGGCAATCCCACGTGCCGCCTGAGCCGAGCTGGATTGGTCTTTAAGAGACTCACCCTGCGACACCCGGTCGCAGGCCTTCGCGCTACGCGCTTGACCAATGTCAAACCGCCCGCCGCCGCGCGGGCGTATTCCTATGCAGGACCCGAACACGCCGGCGCGGCCGGCATCCACAAGGACCCTGCGATGAGCTACACCCCCGACACCGCCCAGCTGCTGAACGCCATGCAGAACGTCATGGTGATCTCCACCACCGACCTGCAGGGCAACATCACCTACGCCAACGACCTGTTCTGCACGCTCACCGGCTTCGCCCGCGAGGAACTGATCGGCCAGCCGCACAGCATCGTGCGCCACCCGGACGTGCCCAAGGCCGTCTACAAGGACATGTGGGACACGATCAAGGCCGGCAAAACCTGGACCGGCATCGTACCCAACCTTGGCAAAGGCGGCGTGCTCTACGTGGTCGACACCACCGTGCAGCCGCTGTTCGACGCCGATGGCAACATCACCTCCTACATCAGCATCCGCCGCGTGGTGAACGACCTGATGCAGAACTACGACCTGGTCGAGTTCAGCAAGGAAAAGTTCGACGACTTCTACGAGGCCGCGTGAACGCCCTCCCGACCAGTACGCCCTTCAGCCGTCTGCTGGTGGGTTTCGCGTCCGAGTCGGGCAACGCCCGCGCCCTGGCCCAGCGCCTGGGCGCGGAGCTGCAGCCGCATGGGCCGCAGGTGCTCCCGTTCAACGACATCGACGTAGCCAGTCTCGGCCAAGGCGATGTGCTGCTGGCGATCTCCAGTTCCTTCGGTGACGGAGAGCCGCCAGCCAATGGCGAGCAGTTCTTCGAAACGCTGCGCCAGATCCCGACGCTGAGCGGCCTGCGCTATGCAGTGTTCGGCCTCGGTGATACCGGCTACCCGAGCTTCTGCGGCTTCACCAAGGCGCTGGATGCCGCGCTGTGCGAGCGCCAGGCGCAGCCACTGCTGCGCCGCGTGGATGCCGACCTGGGCTACGAGCAGTTCTTCCAGCAATGGCAGCCGGTGCTCGGCCAGGTGCTGGATGGCGACCTCAGCGCTGGCCAGCACCTGCACCTGCAGGTCACCGCCTATGGCGAAGACAATGCGTTTGCCGCCCGCATCCTCGAACGCCACCGCTTGAACAGCAGCGACCCGGCCGCCTGGCACCTGCAACTGGACATTGCCGGCAGTGGCATGGCCTACCGCGCGGGTGACACCCTGCACGTGGTACCCGAGAACGACCCTGCCTTGCTGCAGGCATTGGCTGCCTGGTACGGCGACACCGCCGCCGCGGCCGCCCTGCACGACCGCGAGCTGCGCCTGCTGAGCAAGGGCGTGCTGCGCGAACTGGCCAGGCTCGGCGGTAGCGAGGTACTGAAGGGCCTGTTGAAGGTCAGCCAGAAGCGCGAGCTGGAAGCCTACCTGCACGGCCTGGACCTGCTGGACGTGCTGCAGGACCACGCCACGCCGGACAGCGTGCCGCTGGCCCGGCTGCGCGAGCTGCTTTCACCGCGGCTGCCGCGCGCCTATTCGATCGCCTCACACCCGTGCGACGACCAGCTGAGCCTGTGCGTGCGCGAAGTGCGCTACACCCTGCGCGGCCGCGAGCGCTTCGGCACCGCCACCGGCAGCCTGCTGCATGGCGGCGACCACGCCCGTGTGTACTGCCGCTCCAACCCTGGCTTCCACCTGCCCGATACCGACCAGGCGCCGCTGCTGCTGGTCGGCACCGGCACCGGCATCGCACCGCTGATGGGCCTGATGCAGGAGCTGCAGGCCAACGGCTGCGAACGCGAGGTGCACCTGGTGTTTGGCGAGAAGCACCGCCAGCACGATTACCTGTATCGCGACCAGCTGCAGGACTGGCACGCGCGTGGCGTGCTGGCCGGCCTGCATACCGCGTTCTCGCGCGATGGCGCTGAAAAGATCTATGTGCAGCATGTGCTGCAGCAGCGCGCCAGCGAAGTGCGCGACGTCCTGGCCCGCGGCGGGCACCTGTACCTGTGCGGCAACAAGCGCCATCTGGAAAGCGCGGTGCGCGAGGCCATCGATGCCATTGGTGGC
Source organism: Stenotrophomonas sp. Sm2128 (assembly GCF_030985535.1). Lineage (NCBI taxonomy): Bacteria > Pseudomonadati > Pseudomonadota > Gammaproteobacteria > Lysobacterales > Lysobacteraceae > Stenotrophomonas > Stenotrophomonas sp. Sm2128. Next base: position 38,857 of record NZ_JAPTFQ010000007.1, on the reverse strand, counting down.
GAAGGGCGCTGGGACGCGCTGCGGGGCGAAGGCCGCACGCACTGTGAGCTGTATTGATCGGTACCACTGGACTGCACGAATCCTGGACCGGTAGAGCCGGCCGCTGGCCGGCATTACCAGAATATGTAGCCAACCATCGCCCGTGCATCACGGTAGAGCCAGCCGCTGGCCGGCTGCCCAGGATACCGAGGTTGCCGGCCAGCGGCCGGCACTACCATCAGATGTGACCAACCGTCGCCGGTGCGTCCATCACGGGTCAACCGCCGACGATGCGACCATCCACCATGCGCGCCACCTGCTGACCGAACATCGCCACGTCCTGTGGATCGTGGCTGATCAACAGCAGCGGAATGCCGGTCTTGTCCAGCACGGTCTCCAGCTCCTGGCGCAGATGCTGGCGCAGGTCATGGTCCAGTGCGGAGAACGGCTCATCCAGCAGCAGCGCCTGCGGCTGCGTGACCAGGGCGCGCGCCAATGCAGTGCGCTGGCGCTGGCCACCGGAGACCTGCGCGGGCAGCAGATCGCCCACCGTGTCGATGCGGAATGCGTGCAGCCACTGCTCCACCACATCGAAACGCTGGCCGACCCGCGGATTCAGCCATCCCTTCTGCAGCCCGAACGCCACGTTCTGGCGCACGCTCAGGTGCGGGAACAACGCGTAATCCTGGAACACGTAGCCCAGCCGGCGGCGCTGCGGCGGCAGATCCACAGCGGTGGCCGCGTCGAACAGGGTCTGCCCCTGCAGGCGCACATGGCCCTGGCCCGGCCGCAGCAGCCCGGCCACCGCCTTCAGGGTCAGGCTCTTGCCGGCGCCTGAAGGCCCGAACAGCACCACCTGGCGCTGCGTGCACTTCAGCGATACGTCCAACACGAAATCCTGGCCGGCCGCCTGCAGGCGGCGCTGCACCTGCAGGTCAAGCCACATCGCGCAGCTCCCGGCGACGTCCGCCCACCAGCCGCGCAGCCAGCAACAGGATCACGATGCAGACCACCGAAGTCAGGATCACCAGCGCATTGGCCTTGCCATCCTGGCCGGCCTGCACCGCCTCGTAGATGGCGATCGACAGCGTCTGCGTGCGTCCCGGAATGCTGCCCGCCACCATCAATGTCGCGCCAAACTCACCCATCGCGCGTGCGAAGGCCAGCAGCAGGCCGGCAAGAATGCCGCGCCACGCCAGCGGCAGCGTGACGCGGAAGAACACCGCTGCTTCGGACACTCCAAGCGTGCGCGCGGCCTGCTCCAGCTGTCCGTCCACTTCCTCGAACGCCGCGCGTGCCGGCTTGAACACCAGCGGCAGCGAAGCCACCGCCGCGGCGATCACCGCGGCCTGCCAGGTGAACACCAGGTTGATGCCGAACCACGACTGCAGCCACGCGCCGATCGGGCCGTTGCGGCCGATCAGCACCAGCAGGTAATAGCCCAGCACCGTCGGTGGCAGCACCATCGGCAGGGTCAGCAGCGAATCCAGCAGCTCGCGGCCGGGAAAGCGCCGCCGCGCCAGCAGCGCGCCCAGTGCAACGCCCAGCACCAGATTGATCGCGGTGGCCCAGCCGGCCACCTTCAGCGACAACCCCAGTGCGCTCCAGTCCAGATCCATGCGTCAGGGCTTGCCGAACCCATGTTTGGCCAGGATCGCCTGGCCCTGCGCCGAACGCACGAAGGCGGTGAAGCGCCTGGCTTCGGCCGACTGCGCGCTGGCGCTGGTCACCGCCAGCGGATAGGCAATGCGCCCCGCCACCGGAACCGCGAAGGCACGGCGCACGCGGTCGGGCATCGCCTGTGCATCGGTGGCATAGACGAAGCCGGCATCCACTTCACCGCGCGCCACGTAATCCAGCGACTGGCGCACGTTCTGCGTCGTGATGATCCTGCCCTGCACCGACGGCCACAGGCCCGCAGCTTCCAGCGCGCCCTTGGCATAGCGGCCGACCGGCACGCTGTCCGGGTTGCCCAGCGCAACGCGCCGCACACCGGCACCGGCCAGGTCCTTCAAGGTACGCGGCGCAGCCTTGGCCTGCGGCGGCACCACCACCCACAGTGCGTTCACCGCGAACACCTCGCGGGTACCGGCCGCCAGCAGGTCCTGCTGCTGGGCTTGGTCCATCGTGGTTTCATCGGCCGACGCGAACACATCCACCGGTGCGCCACGGCTGATCTGCTGCAGCAGCACGCCGGATGCGGCGAAGTTGAAATCGACCTTGGTTCCCGGGTGCGCCCTCTCATACGCCGCGCCCAGCTCGCGGAAGCTCTCGGTCAGGCTCGAAGCCGCCGACACCGTCAGCTCGGCCGCCCAGGCCGGCACTGCAGCCAGCATTCCCAGCACCAACAGCCCCGCTCGCATCATGGGTCGGCCCCTCGCTTGCCTGATCAGTCCAGTCCGGATTCCCGAGCCACGGCCAACGCCGCCAGCCGTTCGGGTTGCAGCAACAGCATCTCACGTTGGTTCACCGCAATCACACCCTCGTCGCTCAAGCGGCGCAGTACCCGGCTCACTGTCTCCGGCGCCATCCGCAGGTAGTTGGCAATCTCGGTACGGGCCATGCTCAGGTTGAAACGGGTGGCGGAGAATCCGCGCCGGGCATAGCGCTCGGAAAGATCCAGCAGGAACGCCGCCATGCGCTCCTCGGTGCGATGGTTGGCAGCCAGCGTGGCCACCTTGCCGATCTCGGCACTGAGCAGGCTGAACAGCCGTGCCTGCAAACCCGGCATGCGGGTGGCCAGCAGGCTCAATCGCGGGAACGAGATCCGGCACAGGTAGACGGTGTCCAGGGCCACGGCGTTGCAGGGAAAGCGCGCGCCATGGATGGCATTGAGCCCGATCACCTCGCCCGGCAGGCTGAAACCCAGCACCTGCTCGTTGCCCTGGCTATCATCGACAAAGGTCTTGACCATGCCCGCGCGGACCGCTGCGATCGAGTCGAACGGATCGCCTGCACGGAACAGGTAGTCGCCGGCCTGGAACGGGCCGACGTGGTCGACCAGCACATGCAGTTCGCCCAGCGCGGTCTTGTCGTAGCCCTGCGACATGCAGGCATCGGAGAACGCGCAGGTGCTGCAGAAGTGCAGCGCGTCTCCGTCGTCGGCCGCTGCCGGATTGGGCGTGGCCGGTCGGGACGCGGGCGGAGCGGAGGGGTTCAGGGGCATTGCAGCGACCCAGTAACGAAGGCCCTCATCATACGACAGCGCACCACCCGGCCCTGCGCAACCTGCGCCTACTCGGGCGCAGGTTCAGAACGCCGCTGCGGGCCACGCTGCCGCATGCTGTCGCGCACGTCCACGTCGAACTGCAGCTGCAGCATGCTGTCGTCATCCAACGCGATACCGAAGCCCAGGCCATCGCGGCAGGGCAGCCTCCCCGCCAGCGACTCGACGGCCTGGCGCGGCAGTACCAACCGGCAGAATGTCCCGCCATCGAGCAGCACGGCCTGGTCGCCGGCATGCAGCGACAGCGCCACGCCCCAGCCACCGCTGCCACCAAAGCGCGTCAGGTTCTCCACCGATTCACCTGCCAGCAATCGTGCCAGTTCTTCTTCATCCACGCGCAGGCGCATCGATTGCTGTTGCAGCTGGACCTTCATGCTGTGATGGACTCCCATTCCGACGGGGTATTGCAGTTGAGCAGCAACGCCTGATCCTCCGGCGCCAGTGGCAACCGTGTCACGCCCAGGCGTTCCTGCAGGGCGCGCAGTGAACGGCGCGCCGTCGGGTCATCGATCAAGGCCTGCAGCACGCGGCGGCAATGATCATCGATCTGCAACCGCATCGGCAACGGTTCATCGTCGAATACCGTGCAGGCGCGCGCTTGATCGGCCTGCAGGCGCTGCAACAGCGCGGGTGTCACCCGCGGCGTATCGACCGGCACCACCCAGGCAGGGCCATCCGTCATCTGCATCGCCACACTGTAGAGGCCGCCCAGTGGGCCGCAGCGTGCAACCCGATCCGGGATTCCGCCAAACGCCGGGTAGTTGCCGCTGACCCAGACCTCGCGCGCGCCCGCCTGCTTCAACAGGCCGCGCATGTGTTCCAGCAATGTGCGGCCCTGCCAGGGCAGCAGTGCCTTGTCGCGGCCCATGCGGGCGGACAGGCCACCGGCCAGCACGATGCCGTTGATGCTCATCGCAGTGGAGCCACGCCATGCGTGGCTGCGCCGGCCGGATGCGCGGGAAAGGCCTCTCCCACGCATGGCGTGGATCTACTGAATCCCGCGCCCTGAAGGGCGCGGTCAATGCCCGTGGTCATGCGTATGGCCATGGGAGTGCGAAGGTTCACTTTCCGCATGGCAAAGGCTGCAATCTTCGCTCCACTGGCTATCGCCATCTTCATAATGCTCCTGCTTCCAGATCGGGCACTGGTGCTTGACCACCTCGATCAACTGCCGGCAGGCGCGGAACGCCTCGTCACGGTGCGGACTGCCGGCGGCCACCACCACCGCCACATCGCCGATGCCAAGCCGGCCCTTGGCATGGGCCACGTACAGCTTCAGCTTCGGACCGAACGTCGACTCGACCTCGGCGGCCAGCCGCTTGAATTCGTTCAGCACCAGTGGTTCAAACAGGTCGTAGGTAATCCCGGTCACCCGCCGGCCCACATTGACGTCGCGCACTTTGCCGATGAACACATCGATGCCGCCGAAGCCCGGATCGGAAACCGCCGCGATGCCCTCGGCCGGATCGATTGCCGCCTGCGCGCGGTCCACCACCTTCGCGATGATCTTCTCGCTCATCGCTCAGCCCCCGCTCACCGGCGGCAGGATCGCCACACGGCCATCGTCGGGCAGCGCCTCTTGGTCGCGCAGCACGCGTTGCTGGTCGGCGAACGCCGAATAATCCAGCAGGCCGGCACGGAAACCCGGCCAACGCACCGGCAGCAGCTCGCGCAGCGCCTGGCGCAGATCGGCCACGGTGCCACCGGCCACGTCCACGGCAATCTCGCGGCTGGCATCCAGATCGGAAAACGCACCGAACAACTGCAGATTCACCTGTTTCATCACGGCTCCTGGCTCGCCAGCTGCACCGGGTCCTGATGACCCCAGCCCTGCACACGCACCGGCGTGCCGGCAGCGGCCACGCCGCCCTCGCCTTCCAGCACCACCCAGGCATTGGCCTGCAGCATGGACATCAAACGGAACGACTCCTGCCCGGCCAGCACGCGCGCACTCAGGCGGCCCTGCGCGTCCACTTCCACCCGGGCCCGCGCATGAAAGCGCAGGCCCGGCGGCGTGCGCACGTCGGCCTGCAGCGGCAACGTCAGCACCTGCTCGGGTGCCAGCCCCAGCAGGCGGCGCAGCACCGGCTCGACGAAGAAACGCTGGCCCACCGCAGCCGACACCGGGTTGCCCGGCAGGCCGAAGTACAGCGCGCCATTGGGCAGCACCGCGAACAGCAACGGCTTGCCGGGACGGATCGCCACCTTGTGGAACACGATGCGCGCCCCCCGGCCGCGCAGCGCGTCGGGAATGAAATCGTAGCGGCCGGCCGACACCGCGCCGGTGCTGATCAACAGCTGCGCACCCGCGTCCAGCGCTGCATCCAGCACCGCATTGAACGCGGCCACCTCATCGCCCACCGTGCCCTGCCAGACCACCTCGGCACCGGCGGCCTGCAGGCGGCCGACCAGGTACGGCCGGTTGCTGTCACGGATCTGACCGGATTCCAGCGCCTGCGCCGCCTCGGTCACCAGTTCCTTGCCGGTGGCGATCACCGCGGCCTTTGGCCGTGCCACCACCGCCACCTCGCCCACGCCGATGGCATGCAGCAGGGTGCGCGCATTGATGTCCAGCACCTGCCCGGCCTGCAGCACGCGCTCGCCTTCGCTAACGTCTTCGCCGCGCAGGCGCACGTTCTGGCCTGGCTTCACCGTGCCCTTCAGGGCAATGCGGGTCGGGCGTCCGTCCTCGCTGGCGAGGATCTCCACATTCTCGACCGGCACCACCGTATCCAGCCCAACCGGCATGCGCGCACCGGTCATGATTTCCCAGGCACCCTCGCCGCCTTCGGCGCCAGCATCGCCGGCCGCCTGCCAACCCTGCACGGCAAATTCGGTACCGGCTTCGAACGTCGCGCCGTTGGCGCGCAGCGCGAAGCCGTCCATCGCCGAATTGTCGAACGGCGGCAGCGACTGCCCACTGATGATGTCACTGGCCAGGGTTCGGCCGCCGGCCTCATGCAGCGGCAGACGTTCGGCCGGCAGCGGCGGGGCCGCCTCCAGCAGGTGCTGCAAGGCCTCGCTGTAGGCAATCATCAGTGGCCATCCCCCTCGACCATCGCCAGGGCGTGGCCCAATACCGGCGCCAGGATGTCCAGGCACTGCGCCGCCGCCTTCGGGCTGCCCGGCAGCGCGAACACCAGCATGTTGCCCAGCTGCACCACCTCGGCGCGGCTTAGCCAGGCCATCGGCGTGTGCTGTGCGCTCAGTGCCCGCACCATCTGCGCCAGGCCATGCACCGGCCGCGCGTTCAAGGAACGCAGCGCTTCCGGGGTCAGGTCACGCGGGCCCAGCCCGGTACCACCGGTACACAGGCACAGGCGCACGCCGCCGGCGGCCAAGGCCTGCAGGCGGCCCGCCAACGGCTCGATGCCATCGGGCAGTACCTCGGCGGCCACCACCTCGCCACCCAGCTTTTTCAGCCCGGTCACGAGGGTCGGGCCGGACACATCCTCATAGGTGCCTTCGCTGGCGCGATCACTCAGCGTGATCACCGCGCAGGCCGCACCCTCCAACCCCTTAGGTGCACGTGGGTTGAAACGCACGCGCTCGGCCTCGTCCATGCCATCCGGGTGCAGCCAGACGCCGCGCTTGCCGCCTTCCTTGAACAGCAGGCGGATGCCTTCGATGCGCAACGCCGGCTCCACCGGCTTGCTCAGGTCGTACAGGGTCAGCAGCGCCGCGTTGACGCCGGCCAACGCTTCCATTTCCACGCCGGTGCGCGCCTCGCTGGCGCACTCGCACCACACGCGGATCGCCTGCCGTTCCGGCACCGGCGCGCAGAACACCTGCACCAGTTCCAGCGGCAGCGGATGGCACAGCGGCATCAGCATCGAGGCCATCTTCGCGCCCTGCAGGCCGGCAATCTCGGCCATCACCAGCGCATCGCCCTTGGGCAGGCGGCGCTCGACGATCAGCGGATAGGCCACCGGACCGGCATGCAGCTCGCCCACCGCCACCGCACGGCGGCGGCTGATGCGCTTGTTGCGCACATCGGCCATGTGGAAGGCCGCGTTCAATTCCCCACTCATTGTGTTGCTCATCCTCCGATGGAGGCCAGGTGCGGGGTCAGCCCGGTCTGGCCCTGGTGCAGTCCATGCCCGGCCGCTTTCAGGCCAAGCTGGGCGGTGATGCGTGCCAGCAGCGCGTCATGGTCCTCGTCGCGCTGCAGCAGCGGGCGCAGCGGCACGCCGAACTCGCCGAACAGGCACAGCCGCAGGTCGCCCTTGGCGGTCACCCGCAGGCGGTTGCAGCCCTTGCAGAAGTCACGCGAATACGGGGCAATGATGCCGATGCTGCCGCGATGGTCGGGGTGGCCGAACTCGCGCGCCGGGCCGGCGTCGGCGGCGCGCGGCCGCTCGTGCCAGCCAGCGGCCAGCAACTGCTCGATCACCCGATCGGCGCGCAGGTGATGGCGCTGGAAGTAGGTTTCGTTGTCGCCGGTGCGCATCAGTTCAATGAAGCGCACGCTGAAGGGGCGGTCACGCAGGTAGTCCATCCACCGCGGCAGCTCGTCGTCGTTCAGGCCACGCAGCAGCACCGCATTGAGCTTGATCGCTGGCAGGCCCAACGCCTGCGCCAGCGCCAGGCCCTGCTGGATCTCCGGCAGGCGGTCGTGCCCGGTGATGGTCTTGAAGCGTTCGCGCTGCAGGCTGTCCATGCTCACGTTCAGCGCGGTCAGGCCGGCCCGGTGCCAGCCCGGCAGGCGCCGGGGAAGCAGCGTACCGTTGGTGGTGATGGCCACCTTGCGGATGCCCGGCACCGCCGCCACGGTGGCGATGATCTCGTCCAGATCCTTGCGCAGGCTGGGCTCGCCGCCGGTCAGGCGGATCTTGCTCATGCCCAGCGCGGCGAACGCACGCACCAGACGGGCAATCTCGTCCACCTGCAGGAAGCGCGGGCGGCCATCGGCCTGGTAGCCGTCGGGCAGGCAGTAGCTGCAACGGAAGTTGCAGGCCTCGGTAAGCGACAAGCGCAGGTACGGAAAGCTGCGTCCGAAGCTGTCGGTGAGTTGGCTCATGGCTGTTCCGCCTCCTGGTACCACCCTGCAGCCCTGCCCCTGAACGGGTTGTCGACCCCAGCCCGCAGAGTGCGCTGGGGCGTTGAAAGCGTCAACCCGTGAGCCACGCAGCCTGAATTGGCGCCGCCTGTCGTGATAGGCCCTCCCCGCCCGGCCCGTTCGCCGTGACAACCTCGACACCTGTCGCAGATTGCACGTTGCGGGCGGATCACTACGCCAGCCAGCACTGGCGCGGCTTAACAGCGTAGGACAATGTCAAATGCGTCTCCAATCGAGTGATGTTTGCAACTCTTCTGATTGGCATTGCACAGCGCCAGGGGCTCAGATGGCGTGCCACCTAAAAAGGGTGGCCGGGCTTCGAACACCCGAGTTGATGTTGATGTATGCGCTTGCCAGCCGGCGCCACCTTAGCGTGGCGCCGGCTGGCAATCCGTCTGCCGGCTATGGCGGACGGTGCGTGGGGGCCTTCGGGCCCGCCGGACTGACATCAACCCGGTGTTCGAACCACGTACCGTCCGCCACTTTTATGGGTGGCGGCTACCGATTGCCCTGCACGGAGCCTTGCCATGAACGAATCGGACTTCCCCCATCTGCACGCCTACCGCAGCACCGCCGGCGACGACGGTTCGCCTCCGGCTGCGCCAACAGAGGACAGGAACACCTTCATTGCCAATCTCCACCGCATCGGCTCCGGTGCGGCGGCCGATGGACAGCCCTGGCCCGAGCGGCATCAACTGCCCGGCCGCTGCCTGGCCCTGGCCGATGCCGATTGCGCGTTGAGTGGATTGCGGGTGGTGCTGGAAATGCTCTTGGCGGCGGAACGCACCCGGCAGAACGGCGACCCCGGGCAGTACGTGGGCGACCGGGTGATGGAGGGGTTGGTCATGGCCTGCCAGTCGTTGTGCGCGCAGGCGGTGGGGCGGTTGCAGCCCGAAGGGTGAACGCGATGCACAACGCCCTTCAGCTTGGATCGCTTTCAGCAGGCGTCAGTGCTCGCTGAAAGCGCTCCTCAGATCGACGCCGATGATCGGCGAGAAGTCCACCTTCCACAGCTCCAGCTCGAAGAGCTGATCGTGATTGTCCAGGCACAGGGTGACTCTCACCGGCACGCCGTCGGCATCGGCAAGCATCGCCGTGGCAATGTCGCTTCCGAAGACCTGGGTCGTGCTGGACAGGAACACCACGCCCCCGAATCCGACGACTTCCACGTTCTCCACCTGGACGCTGGTGGTGTTGCCCGCTGCGTCATGGCTGCGTACCTCGCCATCCACCGCAGCCAAGCGATGGCTGGTTGGGGGAAAGGTGTAGCTGGCGGTGCCTGCCGAAGTCGTCAGCGGGGTGCGATGACCGCTGGAGTCACAATTCTCAAGGCCCCTCCTCGAAGAGAGGGCTGAGAAGGCACGCTACTCTTGTGATCTACCAGCCAAATGCTGCTTTCTCCTCAAGGCAACCAGAAAGAAGGCTGCCGCAGCCAGGAACGCGCCACACGCATCCCAGATTCGGTCAAGCCACAGCATCAAGGCCGAAAGTGCTAGCCAAATCCCAGAAAATGTAAGAAGCCCCCCGCGTGTCAGTTTCATAGGGCTCACTGCAGAGTTTGAATTCCAGCCATAGCGCAGACTATAGCTGCTCCAACCTCATAGCTCGCCAGCGCTCCTCCTCCCACTGTTGCAACACCGGCAACAAAGGGCACTTCAACAAACAATATCAGAACGGATGCACTAGACACCGGCAAAGTCAACCATGTCGGAGGCTGAACGTAAGACATGCATGACTTGAAGTACTTGCCATATGTCTTTTGATGAATGGACGCATCAGAACCATTATCGTCTTCGCACAATCCCAGAGAATCGGACTGTGAAATAGGATTCCCACCAACATACGCAAAGCTTGCAATCCCCCAAAGTAGTCCAATGCGATCACTCTGCGAATACAGCCCCACTGCAGGGACGTATTCCGCTGATAGTTGTAGAACAACCCACTCGCATCCGTCGCCTGCTGGCCCGGGAAGCGCAACGCAAGCTCGAACGCCACACCATCCCCATCCGGATCGGCACTCGGAATCTGGTTGCCGAACACTTCGCTCTTGTTGCTCCAATCCCAGATCGCGACATCACGCACCGGGTCGCTGCAGGTAAACGATCTGCTGCCAGAGCGTGTATTCCCTGCTGCGTTGGGGCTGCGCCCAGCGAGACAATTCGCTACCGTCCGCTGCCCCAGGAGCTGCCGCCGACCAATCGAGCCGTCTGAACAGACCACGTCTCCAGAAGATGCTGCGATTCCCGGTTCACCACCATTCTTCAGTACAGAATGAATCGCATCTAATCTATTTTTAATAACATTGGACATTGGCAACTTAAAGCCCCTCACGCATTCCGCGAAAAAAACTCTATCCACTTCCGCACTTGCAATCCTCTGACCTAGAGATAAAGGTCCATAAGTAGATAGCAGACGGCGCAGGGTCTATCGCAAACCCAAAGATCACATCTCGCGTATACAAGGCAATCAAGAAATTTCCAACGGCCCGCATTCCGCTTTTCTCGGCGTCCTTTTTCAAACATCGCAGATCAAACGCTCTCATGCTATGCCACGGACCTTCCTGGAGGGCTGAGGAGCTCCCTGTTTCATGTCTCACACATTGAGAATCCGCCGGATCACCGGAGAGTCGATCAGCAGGTTCTCGCCGAGCGCTCTCGCAAGATCCTGCAACTCGGCAGACCATCCCTCAACCTGCGGAAGCGCCACCCTGGTGAACAAGGTCCTCTTCCCATCTGCCCCCACCCGAAAAACAACCAATTCCTTTGCATCTTCATCAACACAGACGAGATGGTCATACGTATTCATTGTCAATTGCTCCATGTATTCAATGGCGGAATAGGGCTTCCGCTAAGACACGCAGCATATCTCTGCGTCGCCGACGCATGACAGACCGCACCGGCTCTTGCGCCACGCACCCTGGTGATTCCATTGCAGGTATCCGTGTCAGTCCGTAGCAGGGCCTCACAATCTTCTCCCTCCTCGTCCGAACACATCGCCTGACCGGCGATATTGCCCAGAAACCCGCCGACCACCGAACCTGCGGCACCGCCGAGAGCACTCCCGCCAGCCGCGCCGCCGATGGCGCAGACTGCTGCCCCTGGGCCTGATGGACTGCAAGCCGCCGCGCCGCTGATGCCTCCCACAGCGCCTCCTCCGTAGTAGCCCGCCGCACCGCCGCAAACCGCACCTCCAGCGATGTAGGCCGCGACACACGCTCTCTTCTTTGCCAGCCCCTTCGGATCGGTAGCAATGGTTGGATTCGAATCGACATAAGCGTAAGCGCTGATGCCCCCCTTCAATCCAATAGCATCACTCTGCGAGTACCGCCCCACCGCCGGGTCGTACTCGCGCTGATAGTTGTAGAACAACCCACTCGCATCCGTGGCCTGCTGGCCCGGGAAGCGCAGCGCCAGCTCGACTGCCACACCATCCCCGTCCGGGTCGGCACTCGGAATCTGGTTGCCAAACACTTCGCTCTTTCTGCTACGCGCCCAAACCGGGACATCGGGACCGAGCGATTGCCACGCGCGGTCCACCCGGATGACATCAAGTGAGCGCGACTTCGCCTTAGCTGACCTATTGCGCAGGCGCGCTGGCCCGATGCGTGAGCATCAGAGCGCCGACATCAAGGGAGGTCCGTACTGACGGAAACAGAGCCGTCTTCCCTCAGCCAGACGTTCACGTAGGTATCTGGGGGAGGTATCCGATTGATTGACGCCCCTGCGGGAAGGATCTCCCAGCTGGTGATCGAGCCGCAAACTGTTTTATGGATCAACCTGCGACTGTCCAACCCCCGTCTGGCCAGTTCCGTAACAACCACTTCGGGAGGCTGGCGATCAAAGCCTTTGTAGGCAGTGCAACTCTTTCCCGTCTGACCCATGGGGTACGTTGAACTCTCAACCTCATCCCGGCACCCCAGCTGGCCCAGAACGAGCGAGAGGATGGCTAGTATCCGAATGCATCGCATTGCCTGTTGCTCCTTTCCTTTACTGCCCTGCTGTAGGCCTTGTCTACTGCGGCGCCTCCGAGTCCTCCATCGCGCAGCCGAGTTGCACAGATCATCTGCTCTTGATATGCACGACACTCAAGCTCATTGGCCAGCTGCCGATGCTCGATCCCACCATATTCCCAGTCCTTTGGGAATGGGCTTGCACCTTTAGGCCTACCCACGCAGGCATTAGGAACCCTCTTTTCCAATAACGCCTTATGGTTTCGCTCATGCATAACGGTGCATATCTTGTCGCAGCCTGAATTGCAGACACTGACCAGAAATCCTCCATTGCCATCACAAGTCACCATTCCCAGCTGTCCGCCGCACGTACTTGTATCGAACACGGGCTCAAGCCCAAGTGGGTCAGCCGCAAGAAGCGGAGAGGCATTCGAATACCCGTACGCGGAAATGCCGCCGGACAAGCCTATGGGATCCGCTTGCGTATAGCGTCCGGTCGCAGCGTCGTACTCGCGCTGGTAGTTGTAGAACAGCCCACTCGCGTCCGTCGCCTGCTGGCCCGGGAATCGCAGCGCCAGCTCGAGCGCCACACCATCCCCATCCGGGTCGGCACTCGGAATCTGGTTGCCGAACACCTCGCTCTTGTTGCTCCACTCCCAGATCGCGACATTCCGTACCGGATCGATCACCACGCGCGGTGTGCCCAGATGATCCGGCTGCACGTAGGCCAGCTCCGGCACGCCGGTAGCCGGCACATTAATCAGCGCCACCGGGTAGTTGTCCAGCCAGATGGCCTGCTGCTGCGCCTGGCCCGTGGCCGAGTAGTTGCCCAGCCACTGCCCTACCTCGTCATACAGGGTGATCTGCGCTGCGCCACCGGCCGGGGTGCGCAACACGCGCTCGCCACGATGGTTGTAGGCGTAGCTTTCCAGCACCGCATTGCCCTGCTTCACCGCATTCATGCGGTTGGCGTCGTTGTAGGTGAAGGTCTTGCTGCCGATGCTGGTGGTATTGCCCGCTGCGTCATGGGTGCGCGTTTCGCCATCCACCGCAGTCAGGCGATGGCTGGTTGCGGGGTAGGTGTAGCTGGCGGTGCCTGCCGACGTGGTCAGCGCGGTGCGATTGCCGGTGGCGTCGTAGGCATAGGTTTCAATCGGCGTGCCGGTCGCGCCGTCCTGGGTCTGGGTCAGGCGGCCCAGCGTGTCGTAGGCGTACTTGGCCAGCACCGTCGAACCTGCGCCGTTCTTCAGCTCGGTGATCGAACCGACCGGGTCATAGCTATATCCCAGTGACAGGCCACCTGCGGCCGGGTCGTGTACCGCCTGCGGGCGGTAATCCAGATCCAACGGACGCTGCAGCTGGCGGCCGTTGCCATAGGTCCAGCCCGTCGCCGGGCCGAAGGCCGCGTAGGTCACGTTGTTCACCACGATCTGGCGCGCCTGGCCGGGGCGGGTCAGACCGATCTGGCTGATGCGCCCTTGGGTATCGCGCACGTAGTCGGCCACGCTTCCGTCGGGGTAGGTCAACGCGCTCAGGCGACCCGACTTGCTGTAGGCGTAGCGCAGCGTGCTGGCGACACCATTGACGGTCTGCACCTTGCGGGTGACCTGGCCAAAGCGGTCATGGCAGTACTGGGTGCTGCCATTGGCGTGCAGCACCTGCCCCACGCGCCCCTTGGCAAAGCGCTCGTCGGCGGTACACGCGGCAGGTGCCACGTCGTAGCTGTAGCCCACGTCCAGATTGGGGTCCGGGTAGGCGATGCCGATCAGGCGGTTGAGTGCATCGTAGTGATAGGTGGCGGTGATGCCGCGTGCATCGGTGGCCGTCTTGCGGTTGCCGGCGGCGTCCACGGTGAAGCTGCTGGCGCCACTGTCCGGGCTGACCTGCCCGGTCAGATCACCGAGCCCGTTGTAGGCATAGGTCGTATGCAGGCCTTTCGGGTCGGTGACCTGGGTGACCTGGTCCAGCGCGTTGTACTGGCTGCGGATCTCCGCCGCCACGCCGCCGGCATCCTGCAGGGTCTGCGCCAATCGGTTGAGCGGGTCGTACTGCTGGCTGGTCACGCGCTGCAGGGCGTCGGTGATCGTCTGGGGGTTGCCGTTGGCATCGTAGGCAAAGCCGGTAGCATGATTGCCGGCGTCCTTCAGCGCGGTCAGCTGACCGAGCGTGTTGAACGTCCGTGCCAGGGTACGGCGCAGGGTACCGCCTGCATCGAGCGTCTCTTCCTTGAGGCGATTGCCGGCATTGTCCAGCGTGTAGTGAATCGTGTTGCCCGCGTTGTCCTCGATATCGGTCAAGCGCAGCGCCGCATCGTAGACATAGGAAACGCTGCTGCCGTCGGGCTCGGTGATCTGTTGCACCTGGCCGGTCGGCCAGTAGCTGATCTGGGTGACCCGATTCTCGGCAGTGGTCGCGCCGCGCACGGTGATGGAGGTCGGCCAGCCGCGGGGATGGTAGGTGTAATCAGTCACCACGCCGTTGGCGTCCTTGACCGACAACGGCCGCCCGAACGCGTCGTAGGCCGAGGTCTCGACCGTCTGGCCCAGCGCATTGGTCACGCTGCGCAGGTCGCCCTTGCGATAAGTGCAGGCACCTCCGGTCGCGCACCCTGCATCATCCGCCGAGTAATAGGCATAGGTAACGTCATCGGCCACATCCGTGCGCGGGCCATCCACACTCTTCAGCAGCCCCTCCACCGGGCAGCTGCCTGCCGCTGCCACATCAGCGGCTTCGCAGTACGTGTAGCTGGTGATGCGCGTCTGACCGGACGCGGTGTCGGTCACCGTGTTGGTTGTCGGCTGACGCCGGGTATTGAAGGACGTTCGGGTTTCACGATTGCCGATGCGGGTGGTCAGTACCGCATTGGTTTCGACTTCGCGCGCGGTGGTCACCACCCGCTGTTCGGGCAGGCCGACCGCTTCGGTCACGGTATGGATGCTGACGGCACGACCGCTCACCGGATCGGTGCCCTGCGCATAGGTGTGCTTGGTCTGGATGCCGCGGCGATCGGTGTAGGTATCCAGGCGCCGGCGGAAGTCGACACTCTGGTCGTAGTAGGTCCGGCTGACGGTTCCCTGCGAATCACTCAGGCCGGTTACCTTGCGCGACGGCGCGGTGTCGCCGCCGGGTGTCAGGGTGTAGTCGGTCTGCCGCCCAAGCGCGTCGGTCACGACTGCACCGCCGTTGGGGCTGTAGGCCAGTGTCACACCATCGGCACCGCCGGCATGCTGACTGGAGATCACACGGCCGATGGAATCGTAGGTAAAGGTGCTGTAGCGGCGACCGTCCTCGGCGGTGATACCCGTCAGGTGCTGGGGGAAAGCCTGGTTCTCGTAGTGATACGTGCGCACACCGCCACCCGCATAGGTCACCGTGGCGACCTGGTTCTGCGGCGTATAGGTATAGGTGGCGAGCGCAATGCCTTCGACCAGCACCGAACTGATCAGCGCCTCATAGTCGTTGGACTGGTAGACGAACTCCAGTGTGCGGCCACTGCTGTGGGTGACGGCCGCAAGGCGGTCGCTGTCATCGTAGATGTAGGTCAGCGACGTGCCATCCGGGAAGCGCTTGGCGGTCAGACGCCCGTCCGCGCCGAAGATCGAGATGGAACCCGCCGAGTACAGTGTCCAGTTGCCGTTCTGGACCAGACGATCGCCACTGTCGTCGTCCGCCTCATAGGCCTGGCCGATCTTCTTGAACGCCCGCTGGAAACCGGTGCTTTCAATGATGCCAACACTGTCAACACCATCCAGTGCCAGGTGGGCGCCCAGCGAATGGGTCCAGCCATAGCCGAAGCCACCGGATGAAGTAGAAATACCGGAGTGATAGAAGCGCGTCAGTGCGATCCAGCCCAGATCAAAGTCCTGCGCGATCTCATACTTCTCGCCCGTTTTAACATCACATGGGTTGCCGACATTGCCGTCGCAGGTACCGCCGTTGGAGGCCGGGTCCTTGTCGGGAATCGGACTCATGTTCGCCGCTGTATCGTTGCGGGGCATGGGGCAGCTACCGTTGCCGCCGTCCTTGTCGCACTTCTGCGACTTCGAGGCGATGGTCGCAACGAATTCCTCGTTGACGCAGGCGTTGTGCTTGTTGGACCACTGCGTGAAGGGGATCGGGCAGTTCAAGCGTCGCATGCGAGCAAGCCCTGTCGTTCCTGCGTCGAAGGGCACGCACGGAGACTCCGCCGAATTGCTGCCCAGCATGCCGGTGACCCGGTACTCCCTGACCTCCGAAATTCCGTCCATCCCTGGAGCAGTTGGGCCCCATTCTCCTTCCGGCACAGCAGTTTCCCCAGGACACTGGGGATTGATGTCCTGCAAGTCTGCAATGAGCGCTTCCAGCACTTCCTCTTCGGACAGGAAGCCACCATCACCCGCGCCGTAGTAGGTCCAGTCAGGGTCGGATGGCTGCGTCTTTCCCATCCAGTAGGTAATCGACGTGTTTCCGTTCAAGT
Source organism: Stenotrophomonas sp. Sm2128 (assembly GCF_030985535.1). Taxonomy (NCBI): domain Bacteria; kingdom Pseudomonadati; phylum Pseudomonadota; class Gammaproteobacteria; order Lysobacterales; family Lysobacteraceae; genus Stenotrophomonas; species Stenotrophomonas sp. Sm2128. The sequence goes on along the minus strand of NZ_JAPTFQ010000007.1, from coordinate 22,188 downwards.
CCACGACTTTCGACTTGATCTTGTCGACGTACTGCCAGCCGAACTGGAACTCCGGCGGGAAGGGGCTGGGCGCCGGCAGGTTCTTGATGGCGGCCACCGCCGCCTGCTGGGTCTTGTACTGGGTCGCATCGCCACCGGGCTGCGAAATACGCCAGGTGATCTTGCTTTCCTGCGCCTGTACAACAGCCGGCGCAATGCAGCCAACGGCAACGATCGCCAGCACGGCACACAAAATGGTCTTCAGTCGTTCCAACATCCCTGTTCTCCTTCCTGGACGAACACAGCGCCGGCGGGAACGAGAACGCGGAGCTGTGCCCCGCGTCATGCTTCGGATCGTCCCTGGTCCGGAATGCGGCAGTGCCAAATGCCGCCTTTATCGTTGAGGACGCTTGCACGTTCAAGTGTGGAGCCGCGTAACCGATCACAGATTCAAGCATCCAACGCCATTCAGCGGTCTACGCCCCGTCCCCATGACTTCCTGCACAGGGAGTCGGTGTTATACCTCACTACATTACCAGCACGACCTGTCGCGAGGTCGGCAGGCTGCGGCGCTCCGCTGCAGACCTGACCCATCGGAAGGGCTGGCACGCGTCACGGCCCAGGGGAATGGCAATGAAGAGCAGCCGAGTGACGTTGTGGGTGCTGGCCGCGATGATGGTCGCTGCAGGCACCGCCCACGCAGGGGAAATCCAGGTGGATCGCGGCGCCTACGCACTGCAGGCCGAAGAGACCGGGTCCGGCCCGATCACCGTGGTCTTTGAATCCGGTTTCGGGCAGGGCGCGGGCGCCTGGAAGGAGGTGGTTGCGGGTCTGGGGCGCGACTATCACAGCATCACCTACGCCCGTGCAGGACTCGGCAAGTCCGGTAGCGACGGTCACCCCAAGCGCATCGATGGGCATCTGGCCGACCTCACGGCCGTGATCGATACCCTCGCACCCGGTCGCCGCGTTGTGCTGGTGGGTCATTCCTATGGCGGCCTGCTGGCCACGGAGTTTGCACGCCGCCATCCGGAGCGCCTGCAGGGCCTGGTGCTGGTGGACCCGGCCACGATGGGACAGCGCCATGCGTTCAAGCAGGCCGACAGTGCACGCGTGCAGGCAGACGATGCCCAACTGCGGGCAATGCTGCCGCCGGCCATGGCCGCCGACTACGCCGTGCTGACCGAACAGCTGGATGCACCCGGTGCGGAGACTCCGCGCACGATGCCCGACGTGCCGGTTGCGCTGCTGACTGCAACCCAGCTGGCTGCCGAACCGCTGTTCTTCGAGGAAACCGCAGCGGGCAAGGCGCTCTGGAAGGCGCAGCACGCCCTGCTCTTCTCAGGGTTCACGCGCGGTACGCATCGCTACCTGGCGACCGGGCATACCCTCCAGCGCGAGGATCCTGCTGCGGTGGTGGCCGCGATTCAATCGGTCTCCGGCACCTCGAAGTAGCCATTCCAGGCAACGGCTTCCCCCGTTGTTCCCCGCTACTGCCCGCGCAGGCGAACCGCGAAGTACCGCGCCGGGGAAAGGCCAAGCGCTTTCTTGAACATCGTGATGAAGGCCGTCACCGACTCATAGCCCAGCGTCTCGGAAACGCGTTGTACGGGTGCACCGGCGGCGAGTTCCCGAATGGCGATGAGCAGGTGCAGTTGCTGCCGCCAGCGCCCGAAGGACAGTCCCGTTTCCCGTTCGATGAGGCGGGTCAACGTGCGCTCGCCCAGGGCCAGGCGCACGGCCCACTGGCCGATGGTGCTGCGGTCTGCCGGATCCGCCGACAGCGCCGCAGCCAGCACACGCACCTTCGGGTGATGGCTGACCGGCAGCGACAGATGCTCAGCCGGCATCTGTACCAGCTCGTCCAGCAACACCCGCGCCAGCCGGTCGGTGTGGCTGCCATGCGGGTAGTCCAGCGGCGCGTCGGCCAGGTGCAGGATCATCTCGCGCAGCATCGGCGAGATGGCCAGCGTTACGCACTGCGCCGGCAGGTCGACGATGCCGGGCTCGACGAACAGGTAGCACAGGCGCGCGTTGGCGGTGGCGCGGTTGCTGTGCGGCATGCCGCCCGGAATCCAGACGCCACACTGGGGCGGCACGATCCACAGCGCATTGGCCACTTCGCAGGTCACCGCCCCATGCAGCGCAAGAATGAGCTGACCCTTTCGATGCTCATGCACCGGAATTTCCGCGTCGTGCTCGGCCACCTGCAGGCGGCTGGCAACCGCCGGGCGATCGGTCTCGTCCGGGTCCAGGTCAAAGCCTGGGAGCGAAATGCGAGCCATTCTCACATTGACCAATTTTAGCGATTGGTTGTCATTGTAGCGAAATTCGCCATGCCGGCCGATCACTAGCATGAGCCGCATGCACTCCCCCAGCCCGCTCCGCCCCCATGTGCTCCAGGCATTTGCACGGTTCAAAAGCCCTACCCTCAGGACCGACCAGGAGGCGGTGCTATTCTCGCTCAAATGCCTGCTCGCCGCATCGCTTGGGCTGTATGTCTCTCTACGGATCGGCTTGAACCGCCCGTTCTGGGTGATCGGCACGGTCTATCTGGTGTCGCAAACGTTGTCCGGCGCAACGCTCAGCCGAGGTCTGTTCCGCCTGCTCGGTACCGTCGGCGGGGCCATCGCCACCGTCGCGCTGGTGCCCCGTTTCGCCAATGCGCCCCTGGTGCTGAGCGCCGCGCTCGCCACCTGGATGGCGCTGTGCCTGTACCTGGCGATGCTCGACCGCACGCCACGTGCCTATGCGTTCCTGCTGGCCGGCTATACCACCAGCCTGATCGGGTTTCCTGCGGTGATGGTGCCGGGAGACGTGTTCACCATTGCCATCACGCGGGTGCAGGAAATCGCCATCGGCATCCTGGCCGCCACGCTGGTACATGGGTTGGTGCTGCCGCGTCGGGTCTCGATGCGCGTGCACGCACGGGTTGCTGCCGTGCTGGAAGATGCGGAACGATGGACACGGGACATGCGCGCCGGTGCATCGGACGCGGTACTGGCGACGGACCGCTCGAAAGTGGCCGCCGACCTGCTTGAGCTGCATGTGCTGTCGATCCACCTGCCCTTCGACAGCGCCCACGGCGTGGCCCAGGTGCAGATCCTGCGTGCCCTGCATGACCGGATGCTGGACGTACTGATGCTGTCCAGCGCGGTGGAAGATTCCATCGCACGGCTGCGCTCACCACAGGCCAGCGCGATGGATTCGCCTGGCTGGCGCGAGCTGATACAGACCGGCCTCGCCGCGCAACAGGCCGAGCTCGACCTCGCCCACGCCGACTGCCGCGTGCTGCAGGCGCAACTGCACACTGCCCGGCCCGACTGGCGCCGGCATGTACCTGCCCGCCTTGCGCGACGTGCGCACGGTGCGGTACTTCACCGGGACCATCGACTTGCCCTGCGTAGCGCGCTGGGCGCGTTCGTCGGTATCCTGCTGAGCGGCGTTCTGTGGATCGTTACCGGCTGGTCGGAGGGCGCCACGGCGGTGTCCATCATCGGCACGGCGTGCGTGCTGTTCGGCACGATCGAAGCGCCTGCGCCGCATGTCATGCGCTATCTGGTGGGGTCGTCGATCGGCGTTGCCGTCGGCCTGCTCTACGGCCTGCTGATCTTCCCCGCGTTGTCCGATATCACCGGCCTGATTGCCGCGCTCGCGCCGGTGCTGCTGCTGTGCGGATCGTTCCTGGCCCGGCCACCCTTCATCATGGCCGCCCTGGGCGTGGTGCTGACGTTTCCGCTCATCGCCGGCCTGGGCGCGACCAATACGGTCAACATCGTCGGCGCACTCAACAACAGCGTTGCGTTGTTCGTGGGTACGACGGTGGCACTGTGCAGCATGCAGCTGTTCCAGACCGCCGATGCGGGCCGCAACCGCGCTCGGCTGGAGCGTTCGATCCGTCGGGACATCGCACGCCACGCCGCCGGTCAAGGTGATGTGACCCGGGCCTGGCTCAGCCGCATGCTGGATCGAATCGGGCTGCTCGCTCCCAGGTTGCAAGGCCGTTCCAGCGCCGCACACGACCTGCGGGCATTGTTTGCGGACGTGCGTGCGGCACGTGCATCCAGCCAACTCCGCGCGCTGGAAAAGCGGCTGCACAACCCGCAGGTTCGGACGCTTCATGCGGCGCTGGTCGAACGCATCGCTGCACATTTCGGGGTTCGCGCCCCCTCGGCACGCAGTGTCGACATCCATCTTCTGGAACTGCTGGACCGCATGCGCGAGGCAGCTGCGGCCAGCAGCGGGGCTGATCAGAGGCATCTGTCGCACCTGCTCTGCGGATTGCGCCGCGACCTGCTGGCGCCTGCTCTCACTCATCGGCACTGACCTCATGCTTTCTGATCTTTCCATTGATGGCGTGCTGATCCCCGGCCTGCTCGCCGTGGCCGCCGTCGCGCTGGTGCTGTCGATGCTGACCTCACGCCTGCTCGCCAGCCTCGGCCTGTACCGGTTGTTCGCCGCGCGGCCCTTGGTGGGCCTGTCCCTGTTCCTGATCCTGGCGGAGCTGATGATCCGGCTCTCGCCCCTGCTCGAGAAATGAAATGAAACACCTGCTTGCCGTCATCGGGCGCTGGAGCGCTACGCTGGTTGTATTCGCGATTGCTGTCGTCGCCGCACTGTCCATCTGGAAGCGTTACGAAATGCGCCCGTGGACGCGTGATGGACGGGTGCGCGCCGATGTGGTGCGCGTTGCGTCGGACATGGGGGGACTGGTCACCCAGGTGCTGGTGCACGACAACCAGCGGGTCAGCGCCGGACAGCTGCTGCTGGTGCTGGATCAGCCACGCCTGGCTGCCGCGCTTGAGAAGGCCGATGCAGCGGTCAGCAGCGCTCGCGCCACGCTGGCGCTGGCCCGCCGCGAATCGACACGGGACAACGCACTTGGCAACCTGGTCGCCTCGGAGACACGCGAACGCAATGCCGCCAAGGTCGATACCGAGTTGGCAGCGCTGGCGCAGGCACGGGCCGAACAGCGCGTCGCCCAGCTCAACGTGCAACGCACCGAGGTGCGCGCAACCACCGACGGCATCGTCACCAACCTGGACCTGCACGCGGGCGACTACCTGCAACCCGGTGCGCAGGCACTGGCGCTGATCGACACCCGCAGCCTGCGTATCGAGGGCTACTTCGAGGAAACCAAACTGGCCTGCATCACCGAGGGCGATGCCGCGGTGGCGCGGCTGATGGGCGACACCCGCGATGTCCGCGGACACGTTGACAGCATCGCCGCTGGCATTGCCGACGATCAGCGCTCAAGCACTCACAACCTGCTGCCGGCCGTGGCGCCGACCTATACCTGGGTGAGGCTGGCACAGCGCATCCCGGTACGCATCCGTATCGATGATGCGCCGCCTGATACGCGCCTGATCGTGGGTCGCACCGCAAATGTGACCATCACGCCATCGGCAGCGGGAGCCTGCAAGTGAGCGTGCGGACAGTACGTGGCGGGCTGCTTGCCCTGCTGCTGCCGATGACGGCCTGCGTGTCCGGCCCCGACTATCACCTGCCGGCGAGCGCTGTCGCAGCCTCCCCACGGGCGGCGCGGGCGTTCGTCTCGGGCCAGAAGGCATCGTTCAGCCACGACGCGCCACCGGATCGGTGGTGGCAACTGTATGGCGACCCTCAGCTTGACGCCTACGTACGCGAAGCACTGGCGGCCAATACCGACCTGCGCGCCGCCGATGCCAACCTTCGGCGCGCCAGCGCAACCGTGCTGGAGTACCGTGCGCGCGGTGCCGTGCAAGGGGACGTGGATGCATCGGGCACCCTCACCCATGCCGGTGGCTACACCCAGGCGTCGGCCGCGCCGCAGTCGTACGCGCTGGGCCTCCACCTCTCCTATCCGCTGGATCTCGTAGGTGGCATCCGCCGCGGCATCGAAGCCGCCAACGCGGACGCGGAGGCGGTTGCTGCGGCACGCGACCAGGTCCGCGTGGTCGTCGCTGCGGCCGTCACCCGTGCCTATCTCCAGGTGTGCACAAGCAATCACACGCTCACTGCAACCCGGCAAGTGCTGGCAATACAGCGCGCCACGCTGGAGGCAACCCGACGGCTGGCTGCAGGTGGGCGCGGAACGGACTTCGATGTCAGCCGTGCCGGTGCCGCCGTCAACCGCAGCGCGGCGGGGATACCGCGCCTGCTGGCCGAACGCCAGGCCGCACTGTTCGAACTGGCCGCATTGATGGGCAGGCTCCCGGCAGACTATCCCAGGGAGGCCGAAGCATGCCCGCAGCCCCCTGAGCTGCAGCAAGCATTGCCGATCGGTGACGGCTGGCAGCTGCTCCAGCGGCGCCCTGACATACGCGCAGCCGAACGCAGGCTGGCCGCCGCAACTGCAATGATCGGCGCTGAGACGGCGGGTCTCTATCCGCAGATCACCCTGGGCGCCTCTTCGGGCGTGGCCGGCACACCGGCGCATCTGCTGTCGGCTGACGGCTTCGGTGCGAGCATCGGCCCCGTGCTGTCATGGCACTGGCCCAACCGCCGCGCGGCCAAGGCCCGCATCGCAGCGGCCGGTGCCAATGCAGATTCAGTTCTCGCGTCCTTTGACGGCATCGTGCTGCAGGCATTGCGCCAGACCGAGACCGCGCTTTCTGCCTGCACACAGGAGCTCGAACGCGAGCACAGCCTGGCGCAGGCGCGGATGGACGCAGCGCGGGCCGCCGGGCAGGCACAGCAACTCTACCGTTTCGGCAGGATCGATTTTCTCGACGTGCTTTCGGCCCAGGCCGCGCTGGCAGATGCGGAGTCCGCATTGGCTGCATCGCGCGCGGAGCGCATTGACCGGCAAATGGATCTTTTTCTGTCGTTGGGCGGAGGCTGGGCCGCAACGGACTCGGCCCCGGGCGCGGTCCAATGATCCGCTGCCTGGCGGCGACTGCAGGCCGCGCCGTCTGTTCAGAAAAGCACCGCCTACACCCGCATTCATTCACATGGATTGCCCTATATTCCCGCCACAGCGCCGCATGCTGCGGCCATGACGGAGGCATCCCCATGAAGACCACACGTTTGCTTGCCATCGCATTGAGCGCAGCCACCGCGTTGGCCGCGGCCCCCGCCTTCGCCGATCCGCCGCACCACGCCCGAGGCAACGGCCCGCCGCCGCACGCAGGCGGCCCGCACCACCGCGATGCGCCGCCGCCGGGCTGGCAGAAGAAGGCCTGGCGACGTGGCGAGCGCCTGCCGTGGGCCGAAGTGGACCGCCGCTACTGGGTAGACGATTACGCGCGCTATGACCTGCGCGAGCCGGGCCGCGACCGACGCTGGGTGCGCCAGTCCGATAACGAGTACCTGCTGGTGGAGATCGCCACCGGCTTGATTGTTGACGCGCTGCATCGTTGAATGCGGAGCGCGCCGGGGCCCTGTAGCCGTGGCCCTGGCGCGCTCCCACCACACTGCGGCCGACATGAATGATGCGAACCACCGGATTCCAGAGCGCGTTTCTCATTGTTGGCCTCATCGCAGGCCAGCCGGCTCACGCTAGCCAGCAACCATCAGCGGCGGATGTAAAAGCGATCGAACAGGTGGTCGAAGCGTTCCGCACCTCGCTGATCAACAAGGACAAGCCGACCTACATGGGCCTGTTCTTCTCGGACAAACCAGAAGACATCGGCTGGCAGTTCGTTTCCGAGGACGTGCGCCTGCAGGACATCCGCAAGGCCAAGCCCGATGCAATCAAGGCACGGCAGATTCCTGCAAACAACTTCATCGCGCTGATCGACGGGGCGGTGGCCTCGCCGAAGCCGAAGGAGGAGAAGTTCTCCAACACGAAGATCGAGACGGATGGTGATGTGGCTTCGGTCTCGTTTGACTACAGCTTCCACGACGATGGGGTGAAGACCAACTGGGGCAAGGAAATGTGGCAGCTGATCCGCACCGAACAGGGCTGGAAGATCTTCTCGGTGATCTACTCGGTCCGCGATTCTCGCAGCCCGGCCGATTGAACGTCGCTTGATGGGGCCGAACCCAGGCCGCGATCCATTCAGCAAGGGCATTGGCATTCGGCCAGCGATCGGGCAGAGTTCGGCCACGCGCAAGGACGCATGCCATGACCCGCCTGCTGATCATCGAAGACAACCCCGAGCTGGTTGCCAACCTGTATGCCTTCTTTGAACCGCTGGGTTACGTACTGGACGACGCCCGCGACGGCGCCAGCGGACTGCGCCGGGCCACGCAGCACGACTACGACGCCATCCTGCTGGACCTGATGCTGCCGCGGCTGGACGGCATGACGCTGTGCCAGAAGCTGCGCCAGGAGTTCCAGAACCCGGTGCCGATCCTGATGCTGACCGCGCGCGATCCGGTCGAAGACCGCGTGCAGGGCCTGGCCCTGGGCGCGGATGACTACCTGGTCAAACCGTTCTCGCTGACGGAACTGGATGCGCGGATCAAGGCCCTGGTACGCCGGGCGCAGGGTCGCCAGGTCCAGAGCGTGCTGGCGTGGAAGGACCTGCAGGTGGACACGCGCTCGCCACAAGCCTGGCGGCAAGGCCGCTGCATTGCGCTGACGCCCACGTCGCACAAGTTGCTGATGTGCCTGGTGCGTGCGGCGCCGGCCGTGGTGCGCAAGCAGGAAATGGAGTACCTGGTCTGGGGCGACGAGCCACCGGACAGCGGCGCGCTGCGAACCCACATCCATGAGCTGCGCCTGCAGGTGGACCGCAGCTTCGACACCGCGCTGATCACCACGGTGCACAGCGTCGGCTGGCGCATGCAGGCGTGACTCGTGCCTCCCTCTACCGCCGCCTGAGCCTGCGCACCCGCATCACGATCTCGTTCGTGCTGTTGATGGCCGGTGCCATGGGCTTCATCGTACTGGCGGAACAGGTGGACTACGACCAGGTCCGGGCCGCTGTCGTCGCGCGGACCCAGGACAATGAAGTACGCCGCCTGCAGGACGAACTCGCCCGTGGTCGGCGTCCCGACCTGCCCTCCGGCAGCGCACTGTTCGATGCCCAGGACGTGCCTGTCGTGCTGCGCCGATATGGCCCGGGATATCACGGCGAAGCAGCACCCAACGAGTGGCACCTGCGCGTGTTCGACAGTGCCGGCCAACGTTACTACCTGCTGCAGGACGCAGCCCCCTATGGCTATCTGGAATACCTGATCAATGCCTTTGCGGCACTGGTCATTTCGATCTGCGTGCTTGGCGCCTTCCTGATCGGTCGCAAGGTCGCGACCCACGTCATCGCGCCCATCACACGATTGGCCGATGCGGTGCAGGACGGCCACAAGCCCTTTCCCTACCAGGACGCACGCGATGAGATCGGCGTGCTCGCGCGCGCCTTTGCCCGCCATAGTGACGAGCTCGAACGGTTCCTGCATCGCGAACAGTGCTTCAGCGGCGATGCCAGCCACGAGCTGCGCACGCCCTTGGCCATCATCGGTGGTGCTGCCGAGACGCTGGCCTGCCAGCTTCCGACCGACAGCCACCTGGTTCCCAGTGCCGAGCGCATCCTGCGCACCACCCAGGAGATGCAGCGCCAGCTGACCTGCCTGCTGCTGCTCTCTCGCGCCCCCAGCACCGTGCCACGCAACGAGGTGGCCCTGCGTGCGCTGGTTGAATGCTGCATGGATCGGTGCCAGCCCTGGCTTTCCGGCAAGCCGGTGATCGTTGCGTTTGATGCCCTGCATGACACCGTGCTGCACACCAACGCGGATCTTGCGCACAGCGTGATCTGGAACCTTCTGCGCAACGCCTGCCAGTACACCGAAAGCGGCGAAGTCCGGATCACCCTCCACGACGCTGCACTCATCGTCGCCGACACGGGGCCCGGCCTGCCCTCCAGTATCGATCCACAGCTGTTCCAGCGCTTCGTGCCCGGTAGCGTGCACAGCGGCGAGGGGCTGGGGTTGTCGATCGTGCAGCGCATCGTCGAGCACCTGGGTTGGAGGATGACGGTGCATTCATCGCAGCAGGGATGCCGGTTCAGCCTGGAGTGGCCCCTCTGACGATTTCCTGACGCACGCGTGCACATGCTGGGGATTGCTCACTTCACGGCGGAAACCGCATGCAGCACCCCAAGGACAGCGGCAAGTACCCGCACGGGAAGACCGGCCTGAGCCGCATCTTCCACACCCTCATCCATTCGCGCGATGGATTCGTCGCCACCTTCCGCGGCGAGGCAGCCTTTCGCCAGCTGCTGCTTCTGCACGCGCTGTTGATCATTGCAGCGTTCGTACTGGACATCAGCGCGGTCGAGCGCGCGATAGTGCTTGCGGTCTGCTTCATCAGCCTGCTGGTGGAACTGCTCAACTCGGCGATCGAAGCGGTGGTTGATCGCATCTCCCTGGAACAGCATCCACTGTCAAAGAACGCCAAGGATATGGGCAGCGCCGCGCAGACCACCGCACTGTTGATGGTGGGCGCGGTGTGGGGCGTCATCCTGCTGGGCTAGTCCGCCCAACCTGACAACTTCCTGATAAAGCGGTTTCGATACTGCGCGCACTCCCGCTCCACGGAACCTGCTCGTGCGTCAATGCCGCCGTTTTCCACGGCCCCATCCGATCGTTCTGGTCTGGGCCGTCGCACTGTTCTTCACCACGATTGGAAACATCGCCCTCTGGAAGACGCTGTGGGGGCTGGTCGACCTCAACAGCGTGCGCAGCGTGCTGTTCCTGGCCAGCCTGCCGGTGGTGCTGTTCTGCCTGTTCAACCTGTTGCTGACGCCACTGCTGGCACTGCCGTTCCTGCGCAGGCCGCTGCTGGTGCTGCTCGTTGTCGTCAGCGCCGCCTGCAGCTACTTCATGCTGCACTACAACGTGCTGATCGATCGCAGCATGGTGCAGAACGTGTTCGAGACCAACCAGGCCGAACTGAACGCCTATCTGTCGCTGCCACTACTGTTGACCCTGCTGGCACTGGGCGTGCTGCCTGCTGCCGGGCTCGCCCTGGTGCGCACCACCAGCGGGGCCGGCTCGATACGTTCGCTGCTGGTGTGGCCGGCCAGCGCTCTGGCGTCATTGCTGGTACTGCTGGCAATCGGCTTCGCGTTCTACAAGGACTACTCCTCGCTGCTGCGCAACAACCGCTATCTCCGTGACCAGGTGCTGCCGTTGAATGTCGTGCGCCATACCCACGGTTATCTGAACGGCCTCTACAGCGCCCGCCAGCAACCCTTGCGCCCGATCGGCATGGACGCACGGCGCGTACCGGGCCCGCGTCCGAAGCTGGTGGTCATGGTCGTCGGCGAGACCGCGCGATCACAGAACTTCCAGCTCAACGGCTACCCACGCGCGACCAATCCCCGGCTATCGCGCAAGGAAGGCGTCATCAGCTTCAGTGATGTTTCCTCATGCGGAACCGCAACGGCGATCTCGGTGCCGTGCATGTTCTCGCAGATGACCCGCCGCCAGTATGACGATGTACGCGCAGCGACCGAGGAGAACGTGCTCGACATCCTGCAGCGCACCGGCATCAGCGTGCTCTGGCGCAACAACAACAACGGGGGCTGCAAAGGCGTGTGCGAACGCGTGCCGACCGAGGACATGCCCGCGCTGAAGGTGGCCGGCCAATGTGTCAATGCCGACGGCACCTGCTATGACGAGGTGCTGCTGCATCAGCTCGGTACACGCATTGACGCCATGAACGGTGACGCCCTGGTCGTGCTGCACCAGCTTGGCAGCCACGGCCCGACCTACTTCGAACGCTACCCGGCACAGTCGCGGGCATTCAGTCCGACCTGCGACAGCAACCAGATCCAGCAGTGCAGCAACGAGGCGCTGGTCAACACCTATGACAACACCCTGGTCCACACCGACCGCATGCTTGGCAGGACCATCGACCTGCTGCAGGGCTATTCGGACCAGCGTGATGTCGCGCTGATCTATGTGTCCGACCATGGCGAGTCGCTCGGCGAACGTGGCATGTACCTTCACGGCACGCCTTACTTCATCGCGCCGCGCGAGCAGACCCAGGTGCCGATGGTGATGTGGTTCTCACCGGAGTTCAGCCGCAACGCGGGCGTGGACCTGGCCTGCCTGCGCGGGAATGCCCTGCACCGGGCGCACAGCCACGACAATGTCTTCCACTCACTGCTGGGCCTGTTCGGGGTCAACACCACGGTGTACCAGCCCGATCTGGATGTCTTCGCCGGCTGCCGCGCGTCGGCTTCGCCGGCTGTGGCCACCTCGCCAGCCAAAGAACGGCGCCGGTTGATGCCGGTCGCTGCCCGCAACGTGGCGCGTTACTGCGCCGCCAGGGCGAAATCCAGGCCCGCACACACCGCCGCCACCTGGGCGTCGTTGCATTCCTGCGGGTTGGTGCGCGGGCTGTCCGGGTAGACCTCGGTGGTGGTGGCAAAGCGCGCGTCGGTGAAGCCGGCGCAGGCGCCGATCGAGCGCGACTCACCCCACACCACGCCCGGCGACTGCAGCGGCAGGCCGACCAGGTTGCCCTCGGCGTCGGCCGGGGCGATATGGGTGACTGGCGCGACCGCGGCGATCAGGGCCTTCTGGAACTCGGCCTGCGGATCCTCGCTGTTGCCGATCACGTAGAAGCCATCCGGAATGGTGTCGCGCTCGAACGGCTTGCCGTCGCGGGCGCAGCGCGCCGGATCGAACTCGTGCAGGTCGCTGTCGGTGGTCTCGTGCAGGTCCAGGTGCACCAGCAGGTTCGGTTTGCGCTCGGCCACCCAGGCCATCAGCGCGGCCGCTTCCTCGATCTGGCCGCCGTCACGGAAGCTGCGGTTGGGATCGATGGCATCCGGGTTCCAGCGCTGGATGCGCTCGTAGCCCCACGGGCTGACGCACGGTGCCACGATCAGGTTCAGCCGGCCCAGGTAACGCTCAGCCTGCTGTTCCAGGAACTGCAGGGCGCCATGCACGCCGCTGGTCTCGTAGCCATGCACGCCACCCGTGATCAGTGCGGTCGGCAGCGCCGGGTTCCAGTCGTGGTTGACCACGGCGAACAGCGGGTAATGGTCCGGCGCATAGTCCAGCTGGCCGTACTGGATCACATCGAAGCTGTCGTCCAGGCGCTCGAGCGCTGCCACCACGTCATCGTGGTAGCTGCGCTGGCGCTGCTGGCGGGCCCGCCACTGTGCGCGTTCCGCGTCGCCCCAGGGCTGTCCGGGGGTGCCGATCGGGTAGAACTGCGCAACGGTCATTGGGGAACTCCAGGGGTCGAACGGATGGGTGCAGCCGGACATTCTAAGCCTTGTCGCGCCTGCGGGCGCCCCCGCCCGGCCCCGCCTTCATCCAGGCCGGGTCATCTGGTTGTAAAATCAACGGTTTTTGGCCCCTCACCCCTTGATGGCGAAAGCAGCGCAGCCGGTCCTGGGTGGACCGGAATTCCTCCGCCTGCTCGCCCGTCTCAGCGACGGCGCGATGCCGGCCAGCAGTCCCGCCCTGACCGATCGCCTCGGCCAGTGGGTGGACTGGAGCCGTGCCGTGGCCCTGTCCGGGGCGCTCGGCGGACGCCTGCCCGAGCCCGGTGAAGCCGCCGAGGCGGTCGAGGATGTGCTGGCCGACTGCGCGCAGGCGCACGCCAGCCTGCTGGCCTCGATCAGTGAGGACGCCGAGGCCGAGCGCCTGCTGGATCTGGCCGAAGCTGCCGCTGCACCCAACTTCGCCTCCCTGCGCCAGCGCTATCGGGTACTGCAGCAGGCCATCCAGACCGCCACCGGGCTCCTGCGCGGCCGCCTGCGCGACCAGCTGGTGCAGGTTTCGCCCGAGCTGGCGCGGCTGGCCGAGGTCGATGCGGTGATGGAACAGACCCTCACCCCGCGCGAGCACAGCCTGCTGACCACTGCGCCGGCCGTGCTCGGTGCCCGTTTTGAACGCGTGCACGGCCAGCCCGGCTGGCGCGCGGCCTTCCGCCATGACATGCGCACCCTGCTGCTCGCCGAGCTGCAGCTGCGCTTCCACCCGATCGAAGGGCTGCAAGACGCCCTGCGCTCCCACTGACCGGAACACCATGTCCAGAACTGCTTTCCATGTCGTTGTTTTCCTTGTCGGCCTGCTGGCCGTGTGCTGGATCGGCATTGGCTATGTTTCGGTGCATCCGCTGGGTGCAGCGGTGGCGGCGATCATCGCGGCCTGCTACATCGCCGGTGGCGTGGAGCTGTACCGCTACCGCCAGGCCAGCAACGGCCTGCGCAGCGCACTGAACGACCTGTCCAGCGCGAAGGAGAGCCTCGCTCCCTGGCTGGAGCGCGTACCGGTAGGCCTGCGCAACGCCGTGCGCCTGCGCGTGGAAGGCGAGCGTACCGCCCTGCCCGCTCCGGTGCTGACCCCTTACCTGGTCGGCCTGCTGGTGCTGCTGGGCATGCTCGGCACCCTGCTGGGCATGATGGACACGCTGCGTGGCACCGGACTGGCCCTGCAGAGCGCGACCGACATGGCCGCGATCCGCGGCTCGCTGGCCTCGCCGGTGCAGGGTCTGGCGGTGGCATTCGGCACCTCGATCGCCGGTGTGGCCAGCTCGGCCATGCTCGGCCTGCTGGCGGCGCTGCTGCGTCGTGACCGCCTGCAGGCCGTGCAGCAGCTGGATCGCGCCATTTCCGGCGACCTGCATCCGTACTCGCAGGCCTGGCAGCGCGCCGAGTCGCTGCGCCTGCTGCAGGCACAGTCCGCGGCGCTGCCGGCGCTGGTCGACCGCCTGCAGGCGATGACCAGCACCTTTGAACAGCACAGTGCGGCCGCCAATGAGCGCCTGCTGGCCGGCCAGGCCGAGTTCCTGACCCAGAGCCAGGCACTGCAGGAACGCCTGGCGGTCTCGCTGCAGCAGTCGCTGCGCGAAGGAGCTGAAGCCAGCGCCGCCGCCATCGGTGGCGCGCTGCAGCCGATGGCCGAGACCACCCTAGCTGGCCTGGCCCATCACGGCGAAGCACTGCATGCCCGCGTCGAGCAGGCCGTGCAGCAGCAGCTGGCCGGCCTGAGCGACGGTTTCGAGCGCAGCCGCGTCGCAACCGAGGCCAGCTGGGCCAAGGTGGTGAGTGAACAGACCCAGGCACAGCAGGCACTGGTGAGCGACCTGCGCCAGCACCTGCAGGCCTTCAGCGATGGCCAGGCCACGCATGCCGAAGCGCTGGTCACACGTATCGGCGAGCGCCTGCAGGCCGATGCACAGGACAATGCGGAGGCCTTGCGTGCTGCCGCCGAACAGCAGCAGGCCCTGAATACTGCGCTGGTCGAACGTCAGCAGCAGGCGTTGATCGCCGCCAGCGAGCATCTGGACGCGCGTGCGCAGGCGCTGCTGCAGGCACTGGAGCAGCAGCACAGCGCCAGCCAGTCGCTGCTGCAGGATCATGAAGCGCAGCGCTCGCAGCAGTGGCAGGCCGCGCAGGCCAGCGCCGCGACCGCGCACGCCGAACTGCAGGCCAGCCTGGACAGCCGCGAGCAGCAACGCCAGGCCCGCTGGGACGCGGTCAGCGCCGAGTTGCAGCAGGCCCACGCCGCCCTGCAGGCGCAGCTGCAGGCCGGCGACGAACAGCGCCTGCAGCGCTGGAGCGATGCTCTGCAGCACGTTTCCACCGAGCTGGCCGAGCGCCTGCAGGCCAATGGCGAACGCCTGGCCGCGCAGCAGCAGCGCGTCTGCGACACGCTGGCGGAGACCGCACAGCAGATCGGCGAGAATGGTCGCGCACAGGCCAGCGCCACGCTGGCCGAAGTGTCCACCGTGCTGCAGACCGCCGCCGCCGCGCCCAAGGCCGCAGCCGACGTCATCAACGAGCTGCGCAGCACGCTGTCCGAGAGCCTGGTGCGTGACAACGCGATGCTGGAGGAGCGCGGACGCCTGCTGGCCACCGTGCAGACCCTGCTGGATGCGATCAACCATGCCTCGCACGAACAGCGCACCGCTGTGGACGCACTGGTCGGTGGCTCGGCCGAGTTGCTGGAACGCGTTGGCAACCGCTTCACCGACCATATCGCCGCCGAGACCGGAAAGCTGGACGGTATCGCCGCAGCGCTCCACGACAGCGCCGGTGAAGTCGGCCAGCTGGCCAGCAGCTTCGGCGAAGCGGTCGCGCAGTTCGGCAGCGCCTCCACCGAGCTGTCCGGCCGCCTGGAACAGATTGGCGGCGCACTGGACGCCTCGCTGGCCCGCAGCGACGAGCAGCTGGCCTACTACGTGGCGCAGGCGCGCGAGGTGGTCGACCTCAGCCTGCTGTCGCAGAAGCAGGTGATGGAAGAACTGCAGCAGCTGGCCGCGCGCCGCGGCAAGGCCGGCAGCGCATGAGCGACGAGCTGGAGGTCGATGGCGGCTCGCATGCCCCGATCTGGGCCGCCTTCGGCGACCTGATGTCGGTGCTGCTGGGCGCGTTCGTGCTGATACTGGTCGGTGTGGTCGCGGTGCAGCTGGAGCTGTCGCAGCGGCTGGACCAGGAAGTGAAGCAGCGCCAGGCCGAAGCCAAGCGCCTGCAGACACTGGAGCAGGCACTGGCTGGCCCGCTGGCCGCCGGTCGCGTGACCCTGGTCGATGGACGCATCGGCATCAGCGGCAGCGTGCTGTTCGCGCTGAACTCCGACCAGCTGCAGCCGGAAGGCCAGGAGCTGCTGCGCAGCCTGGCCGCGCCGCTGGCCGCCTACCTGGGCAGCCGCGAAGAAATCCTGATGGTCAGCGGCTTCACCGATGACGCGCCGGTACGCGAAGGCAACCGGCGTTTCGCCGACAACTGGGAGCTGTCCGCGCAGCGCTCGCTGACCGTGACCCGCACCCTGATAGCCGATGGCGTACCGGCTGACGCCGTGTTCGCCGCCGCGTTCGGCAGCGAGCAGCCGGTCAGTTCCAATGCCAATGAGGAAGGCCGCGCACGCAACCGCCGCGTGGAAATCGCGCCGATTCCCAAGCCCAAGGCTCCGGATGCCAAGTAAGCCGCCAGCGCTCGAAGGCCTGCGCGCACTGGTGCGCGACCTCGATGCGGGGTCGCGCTCGCTGCCGCATTACCCGCAGGTGCCGATGCTGCAGCAGGTGCAGCGCGAGTGGTCGGAGCTGCGCAGTGAACTGCAGGTGCGCCGCTCACTGCGCACCGAGGCCCCGGCCGACGGCGGCCCGCTGAACTCGGCGGTGCTGGTGCAGCGCATGCTGGACACGATGCAGGCCACCAGCCCCGGCTACCTGCGGCACTTCATCGACTATGTGGATACGTTGTCGTGGCTGCAGGCGCTGCAGGATGGCGCCGCCAGCAGTGCGGATGCCGCAAAGCCGAAGCGCACGCGCAAGCCGCGCAACGCGGGTTGATCGCACATTGACGCCGGCCCTGTTCCGCGCCTCTGGATACGACACTCCCTGATCCGGGCGCCTGGAAACGATGCTCCTGATCCGCGCACCTGGTAGACGCCAACCTTGGTTGGCGCTTTTCGGTTTCCAACCGTGCTGCTGTCCAATCGACGCTGAGTGCCAACCACGTCATTGCTTGGCTGCCTTCGCTTATATGGACCGACTTGCATTGACGTCGGATGGTGAATCCAGCCAATGTCTGGCTGCCTACCTCCCTCACCCGCCGAGCTCCAACCTCTGCATATGCAGCCACTAGCTGGAACCAGACTTCTTAAACTCCGCGCGAACCTCGATGAGGCCGAGATGTACCTTGGCCCTCCACTCGGACGTTCTGGCATCGAATCACTTCAGAGCGTGGCGCTTTCTACGCTAGGCACCGCCCTGCCAGAGTCTTATCTGGACTTCCTTTCAAGCCACGACGGCCTGGTAGCAGAGGGAGTCTTCCTTTACTCGAGCATTCCACGTACCTATCCCGGTGGCGGGACAGCCCATGCGTTGGTGGAAATGAATCTCCTTGCACGCGACCAGGGATTCATGGACGGCTATGTAGAGCTCGGAGAGAGTGATATGGACTGCTATGTCTTCGAGTTCAGAACCAGCCTGTACCAGGTCCGCGACAAAGTGGCGTTCGACAACGTATATGAGGAATTCGTGTCCTTCGACGGGCTTCTCTCCCACATACTCGATTTGATCGAACAACACTGTTGAAGGCAACCGGACTGTAGCTCATCCAACAGAATGGCGCAGCCGCCATTCGGCGCTGCGCATGCCAACCAAGGTTGGCATCTACCACAGCAGTACGTCGGTCGTTTGGCGCGAAAAGCAACACCGCCACGCGGGCCAGTCACCAGTGCAGATGAACATGTCACCAGACAGTCATCTGTCTAGCGCACCATTTTCACGTTGACCCACGGCGCCTGCAGTGCCTGCCGGTCGCATCGGCTATCTCCCTCTTCAAACGCCATGAGCTCCGCGCCCACGCGGCGGCTCGTGCCTGCCTGAGTGTCCGTAACATGACGAAAACTTTGTTGGCCGCCGCGCTGTCGATCGCGCTCGCTCCTGCGGCCTGGGCGCAGGATGCTGCCCCGACCTCCAGCACACCCTCCGCCACCACCCTCGATGCGGTCTCGGTGATCGGCAGCGGTGAAGCGCGCCAGGTGCAGCGCATCACCCGCGAGAACCTCGACATCCTGCCGCCGGGTACCAGCCTGCAGAAGACCCTGAACCTGCTGCCGGGCGTCAACGCCCAGTCCGCCGATGCGCTGGGCACCAACGAGCAGTCGATGACGCTCAGCCTGCGCGGCTTCAACTCCACCCGCCTCGGTTACACGCTCGACGGCGTGCCGCTGGGCGACGGCGCGTACAACAACTACAACGGCCTGACCATCAACCGCGCGCTGATCAGCGAGAACATGGCCGGCGCCGAGCTGGCGGTGGGCATCGGCAGCCTCGGCACGCCGTCCACCAGCAACCTCGGCGGCACCATCTCCTATACCTCCGATCGCCCGGCCCAGGAACTCGGCGGCCGCTTGGTGCAGACCTTCGGCAGCAATGCCAATCGTCGTGCTTTCGTGCGCGTGGACAGCGGCGAGTACAACGGTTTCTCCGGCTACGTCTCCGGCATGAATGCCGTCTCCGATCTGTGGAACGACCAGACCGCCTACAACAAGTCCACCACCAAGCAGTTCAATGCCAAGGGCGTGTGGAACTTCGGCCGCGGCCAGATTACCGGTTTCATCGATACCTCGCGGACCACGCAGGCTGACTACTTCTACCTGTCCAAGGACGAGATGTCGCGCGGCCTGGGCTGGGACTGGGGCGGTTACGCGCCGGACTGGAACAAAGCCGTAGCCAAGGCCTACTGCAATACCGCCAGCCTCAACGCGAAAAAGTGCGACAACAGCGGCCCGGACAAGGATGCCGACGGTGCCTTCACCGCCGGTCAGATCCTGCGCGATGACAACCTGTACTACCTGGCCGGCGACTTCTTCCTGGCCGATGGCTTCAGCCTGCGGGCGCTGGCCTACCACCACGATGACCGTGGCGAAGGCCACAACTGGAACAGCGGCGCGTGGTCGAACAAGGGCACCGCGCAGGAGATTCCGATCATCTTCCGCAACACCATCTACACCATCGACCGCGATGGCGGCACGCTGTCCTTCGACTGGGAGCTGGGCGCGCACCGCATCGAAGGCGGCGTCTGGTACGAGCGCAACACCAGCAGCGCCGAGCGCTACCAGACCGCCGTGGATGGCCCGCGCGACCTGAGTGGCATGAATACCCTGCCCTCCGACGTCGGCGTGTTCGCCCAGCGCACGCGTTGGAAGACCCATCAGTTCTTCCTGAAAGACACCTGGCGCCTGCTTGATGATCGCCTGACGCTGGAGTTCGGCGCCAAGAGCCCGCATGCCACCTCCGATGCACAAGCACTACCGGGCGACGCGAAGACGCCGATCTCGCCGACCTCGAACAACCAGTTCGCCACCGGCTCGCTGAAGGCGAGCAAGAATTTCCTGCCCAGCATCGGCGCCAACTTCCGCCTGGCCGAGCACCACGAAGTGTTCGCCAGCTACGCCGAGAACATCGCCATGTTCCAGGGCGGGTTCAAGCTGGGCCCGCAGGCGGTCAGCCAGGCCACCTGGAATGCGCAGGGCAGCCTGAAGCCGGAGGAATCCCGCTCGCTCGAAGCCGGCTACCGCCTCGTCACCGATACCCTGCAGGCCTCGATCGCCGCCTACAGCGTGCGCTTCGACAACCGCCTGCTGCAGTACAACCCCTGTGACTCGCGCCAGCCGGTCGGCCCGATCTGCGGCAACCGTTTCTACAACGTGGGCGGCGTCGACAGCCGCGGCGCCGAGCTGACCGTGCTGTGGACCCCCAGCGAGCACTTCAGCTGGTACACCTCGGCCTCGCTGAACCGTTCGACCTACGCCTCCAACTACGTGCAGGCCGGTGTAGAGCAGCACATCAAGGGCAAGATCCAGACCGATACACCCAAGCAGCTGCTGGCCACGGAGATCACCTGGCGTGACAACGGCTGGTTCGCCAGCCTGCGCGGCAAGTACACCGGCGAACGCTTCTACACCTACACCAACGACCAGGGCTTCGGCGGCTTCACAGTGTTCGACCTGGCCGGTGGCTATGACTTCGGCCAGATCGGCTTCGCCAGGGGCATGCGCCTGTCGTTCAACGTGACCAACCTGACCAACAAGCGCTACGCCAGCAACCTGGATTCGAGCGTGTTCGCACCCAGCGACCCGGCCGGCAAGCTGTATGTGTTCCATGCCTCGGCACCGCGCCAGGTGTTCGGTACGATCGACCTTCGCTTCTGATTGATCGCCCGGAGTCCACCGATGCTCGCCACCGCCCTGCTGCTGGCCACGCTCTCCGCCAGCGGATACTTCGCTCCGCACGAGGCAACGGGTGCACCACCACGCACCCTGCAGCTGGGCGGTCGTACCTATGTCGACAAAGGCCTGGTCGCCGCCGGGCGGCTGCCGGCGGGCACGGTGGATTTCCTCGGCGACACGCTGGGATCGTTCTCGTCGCTGACGGTGCAGCCTGGCACCTGGAAGCGCACTGCCAACGGCTACGAAGGCGTGCTGTGGACCCTGCCCGACCGCGGCCGCAATGATCCGGAGGCCGGCCTGTTCTACGACTATGCCGGCCGCGTGGAGCGCATGCAGCTGCGCATCGACATTATCCCAGGCAAGCCCGGTGTGCTCGGCACGCTGACGATGGTGCCGGACAAGGGTGTGGTACTGAAGGACTTCAACGGGCAGCCGTTCACCGGTGCTGACCCGGGTGAGCACACGATCACCCAGCGCGATGTGGTGCTGCCCTCGCCGGCCAGCGGCGCAGGCGCTGGCAAGGTCTCGCTGGATGCAGAGTCGCTGCAGTTCACCGCCGATGGCCACTTCTACATCGGCGACGAGTACACCGCCAACGTCTACTACTTCGATGCACAGGGCCAGCTGCAGGGCGTGATCGTGGCGCCGCCGGCGATCCGTCCGCAGCGAGATGGCAAGCCAGCGTTCGGTTCACTGGCGCCACCGCAGACCGGCCGCCGCAACAACCAAGGCGTGGAAGGCATGGGCCTGTCACCCGACGGCAGCCGCCTGTTCGTGGCCCTGCAAAGCGCGACGCTGCAGGACAGCGCGCAGGGCAATGCGGCCGGACGCATCAACACCCGCGTGCTGGTCTACGACGTGACCACCTCGCCGACGCCACAGCAACCAATCGGCCATTACGTGATGGCCCTGCCTGCCTACGCGCATGACGGCAAGGGCAAGCTGGACCGCACCGCCGCGCAGAGCGAGCTGCGCGCGCTGGACGACCATCGCTTCCTGTTGCTGGCCCGCGACGGCAACGGGCTGGGCAAGGACGGCGATGACCCGATCGTCTTCAAGTCGGTGCTGCTGGTGGATGTGGCCGATGCCAGCAACCTGGCGGGAAGCAACCATGAGTCCGGTACGGCCTCGGTGTTGGCCAACCCGACGGACACCGTGTTGAAGGACGGCATCGTGCCCGCACGCAGCGACGAACTGCTGAACCTGCTCGACCGCCCGCAGCTGGCCCGTACCGGGCTGGATCTGGACACCAAGCGCGGCCCGCATGCCGGACTGCTCTCGGAGAAGTGGGAAGCCATGGACGTGCTGCCAGCGCTGGAGCCGCAGCATCCGAACGACGTACTGCTGCTGATCGGCAACGACAACGACTTCATCGCCCGCCATTGCCGCATGCAGGGCCAGGCCTGCGACAGCCCGTACGACAACGACAACCGCGTGCTGGTGTACCGCCTGACCTTGCCCTGACTGCAATGGGAGTGCCGGCCGCTGGCCGGCATCACAACCAGACCGACCACGGCCGAGGCGCGCGCAAGCGGCACTGAACAGTGAATGGCCGCGCTGAACATTGACTGGTAGTGCCGGCCGCGGGGCGGGCGCGATGGTTATGCGCCCCCGGGAGGGGGGTGGGGGGGGGGGGGG